>JBJTFT010000106.1:0-15773 GCA_046093525.1 Sphingomonadales bacterium
GCAATTGATTCAGCTGCCATTTGTTAGGGAATGGTAGCAGGTCTACACCACCACTCATGCTTCCACAGGCGCCGAATACAGCTGACCGCTTCAGGCCCAGATACAATCCACCGTGCCCTCCCATACTTAGTCCGGTAATGGCCCTTGCCTTTCTGTCGGCAACAGTAGGGTAATGGCTATCGATGTATGCAGGTAATTCCTCGGCTATATAGGTTTCCCATCGAATGCTATCAACAACAGGGCTGTTGATGTACCAGTTATTCTGTCCGTCCGGGCATACGATCATCATTCGAAATTGGTCAGCGTAGCGTGCAAGGGCCGGAACTTTTTTGATCCAGTTCGAATAGTCTCCGCCGTAGCCATGCAGTAAGTAAGTTACGGGCAGCCTTGACTTCTGATCTGTATCCGGCATTACCACTACACAACGAAAGGACCTTTTCATGGTGGGGCTATCCACCCATATCGTATCGACCGTAGCGGCAACGATCGGGTAACTGATCAGCCAGGCTATCCATAAAAAAATAAGTCGTTTCATTCACCAGGCTCAGAATCCTTTTTTAGCTTCTTGGGCGCGCTGCATGGGGTTACCCGCTTGACCGCCACCACTGCGTCTGCCGCCTGTTTGACCTTGTTTGAACACAGTAAAGCGAGAAGGCGCAGGAATATTTCTCCAGCTATTATTGCTTTCGTCTATGTCGGCTGTCTCGCGCATGGGGTCGAGCTTAATAGAAGCCACCTCTTTTTCTTTGACGAACGATTTGATGACCTTCTTTTCGTTGAGTCGCCATACTTGTGCAGGGATCTTCTCGGTTTCTTTGCTGCCATCTTTATAGGTCCACTCGATGATGATAGGCATAATAAGTCCGCCTTTGTTCGAGAAGGTCAATTCGTATTGGTGCAGCGAAGCATATTTATTTTTCTCTTCTTCGGTCATTGTCTCTGGACCGCCTCCGCCCATGGTGACCTCTCTTCTCGATGTATCATAGGGCTCCAGACCCCTCGCATAACGCCAGTAAAAATCACGCAGCGTGGTGTCGGCATCGGTCGCGAACACAAGCCGAGAATCGGTACGGTTTCTTACTTTAGAGATGTCTTCGAACGAATTGACCAGAGGTTTGTCGGCAGCCCGACGCATGGTGGTAGTGCGAGCGGGTCCTACATTACCGCTGCTGGTGTCTGCTACGGCGTATTTTACGGTATCGAGCGAAATATCACAGGCATCGGTGCTGTAAAACCATCCTCTCCAAAACCAATCAAGGTCTTCGCCACTGGCGTCCTCTAGGGTGCGAAACAGGTCGGCCGGTTCGGGATGCTTAAAGGCCCATCTTCTGGCATACTCTTTGAACGCATAATCGAATAGTTCACGACCCATTACAGTTTCGCGCAAAATATTCAATCCGGTAGCGGGTTTGGAGTAGGCATTAGGACCGAACTGCACAATGTTATGGCTGTTGGTCATGATGGGTTCCAGTTGATCTTTGGGAAGCTTCATGTAATCGGTAATGTAGGCCGCGGGCCCTCTGCGAGAGGGAAATTTATTATCCCACAGCTCTTCGGCCAGGTACTCAACAAACGTATTGAGCCCTTCGTCCATCCAGCTCCACTGTCTTTCATCGCTGTTGATGATCATGGGAAAGAAATTATGTCCTACCTCGTGGATGATCACACCAAGCATGCCATTTTTGATGCTCTCGCTATAGGTGCCATCTTTTTCGGTTCGGCCATAGTTAAAACAGATCATGGGATACTCCATCCCATTAGAGGCTTCGATACTTTGTGCTACCGGATAAGGATAAGGGATCGTAAAGTCAGAGTAAGTCTTGATGGTGTGCGCCACCGCCTTGGTAGAGTAGGGGCGGTACAAGCCATAGGCTTCTTTGCCATAACCGCTCATGCACATTACTTTCTTGCCCTCTACCGTAATGGGCATCGCGTCCCACACGAACTTTCTGGATGAGGTCCAGGCAAAGTCTCGAACGTTATCAGCTTTGTAGATCCAGATTTTTTTGGTGGTGAGCTTTTTTTGCTCGGCCGCTTTTGCTTCTGCCAGCGTAACGATCTCAACGGGTTCTTTCGCGGTCTGTGCTTGCTTCCAGCGCGCTTGTTGTGCAGCCGAGAGCACCATTGGGTAATTCTGACACTCCCCGGTAGAGAGTACCACGTGATCGGCCGGTACGGTCATCTGTACTTTAAAGTTTCCAAACGTCAGGGCAAACTCGCCGCGTCCGGTAAACTGTTGGTTTTGCCAGCCCTTAAAGTCGCTATAGACACAAAGCCGAGGATACCACTGTGTCATCGTAAAAAGGTGATTGCCGTCTTCGGGAAAATATTCATAGCCGCCCCGACCACCGATAGTCATACGATTCGAAATACGATAGTCCCAGTCGAGCATAAATACAAAGCGCTGTCCGGGTTTGAGCGGAGCAGGCAGCTCCACGCGCATCATGGTCTTGTTGATGGTATAGCGAAGTGGTTTACCAAGGGCATCGGTGAGCTTACGGATATTAAAGCCAAAGCCGTTGTCTCCTTTGTTCTCTTCGAGTTGCTTTAATTGTTGCACGCTCATCTGACGGCTCATGGGTTCGCTGTCTTGATAATTGGCGTTATTGACAGAGCTATGTTCGTTCTCGTCGAGTTGCAGCCAGAGGTAGGTGAGTACGTCAGGAGAATTGTTGAAGTAGGTGACCGTTTCCGATCCTTTGAGCGATAAATTTTTTTCGTCGAGCTCGCAGCGGATATCGTAATCGCAGCGCTGCTGCCAATAGCGTGGGCCGGGGGCACCGCTGGCCGTACGATATTCATTAGGAGTTGGAAAGATGGTACCCAGTTGTTCGAACTTGTTACCATGATTACTGTTCGGGTTGTTTTGGATGTTTTGAGCAAATAAGCAGCTTGTCAAAAGCAGTCCGAAAAAGAGCAAAGTAGATTTCATTATGTTCACGTTTTAAAAGAAGACTATTTAAGGAATGGCAATGCGCTGAACGACCATAAACACAGATAATCCAAAGGTAATTAATGCCACCGATTCGGTCCATTTTCGTTTGTCCAAGCCCAAAAATCGCACCGTGCCCTGCGCCACCATTAAAAACAGGGCCATAAAGATCAGTTGCCCAGCTTCTAGCCCCAGGTTAAAACCCAGCAGGCCCCAGCCCATCGACTGGTCTTGCGAAAGCATAAAACGGATGTTATTGGCAAATCCCATCCCGTGAATAAAGCCAAAGAACAACGCCGAGCCGTAGAGAAGTAGGGTCTTACTACGATCCGGAAAACGGCCCCACCATTGCTGCACCGCTGTAAGCGCAATGGTTACCGGAATCAACAGCTCGACCAAATTACTGTTCATTGAAAACACGTTGAGCACACTCAGGG
Source organism: Sphingomonadales bacterium (assembly GCA_046093525.1). GTDB lineage: Bacteria > Bacteroidota > Bacteroidia > Chitinophagales > Chitinophagaceae > JJ008. The sequence continues at coordinate 3,370 of JBJTFT010000106.1, forward strand.
CAAGCGTTAGTGAGTGTCCTACGGTAAAGGCCGTGATCACGATCAGGAGTCTTTTCCAATCACTGAGAAAAAAGGAGGCCCCCATGGCCGCTAAAAAGGCCTGGTGGTCGAGGGCATCGCGGCTTAGGATATGCTCCCAGCCCAGCGGAAAATAAAAGTATAAGGTCTCCATGGCAAAAACCAGTTCTAAGATGTTGTTAGCAAAATTTTTTTGTGGCAAAGCTTGAAAATAATGCAGAGTTTTGTGAACAGAAAATATTTTATGCAAACGGTTCTAGCGCTTTTTTTGTGGTTGCTGATGCTCGGGAGCGAAAGGCCAGGCGCTGCCGAAAGGTCGATGAATGTGCATCCTTTTCACGTAAGTGTGACCGACATTCGTCATAACGTGGCCGACCGGACGCTCGAAGTGCAGTGCAAGCTATTCACCGACGACTTTGAGTCGGCCCTCAAAAAGGTCTATCATCAAAAGGCAGACCTGATCGACCCGTCGATGCATACGCTTATGGATACGTTGGTAAGCCGCTATGTGCAAGCTAGCTTGCAGCTGCGAATCAACGAAAAGCCGGTAGTGATGCAGTATTTGGGTTTTGAGCACGAGCGAGAGGCTTCTTACGTGTACCTAGAGGTAGCGAATGTAGTGGGCCCTATCCGTACCATGGATTGTAGTGCCAAACTGCTCTATGAGCTCTTTACCGATCAGGTCAATATATTCCATGTGGCCACCGATAAGGCAAAAAAGAGTGTCAAGCTCGACTATCCTGCACAGACGGTACGAATTGATCTTAACTAGGTGTGATCATTGCATCTCTTCGCGCAGCTCATCACTGATGCAAACGAGCACTTTGTCGATCCGGTAACCATCCATATCCATGATCTCGATGGTGAATCCTTTCCAACTTAATTTGTCGGCTACTTTTGGAATACGTTCCAGTCGGTGTAAGATAAAGCCGGCCATCGTATCGAAATCCTGTTCCCCTTCGTTCATCCATTCGGTTTTTTCGAAACGAGTCAGAAAATCGTAGAAGGGGATCTGGGCATCCACTAAAAAGCTTCCATCCTCTCGCTCGGTAATGGCGTAGTCGGGAACATCCTCTTGCGGAATTTCCCCCACGATGGCTTCTAGAATGTCGTTCAGCGTAAGCATGCCTAAGATACTTCCATATTCATCTACTATGAACGCGGATTGATTCTTAGCGGCTTTGAATCGTTCCAATACTTGGTAGGCCGACAGATTCTCGGGAATAAACAATGCCGGCTGCATGATCTCTCCAAAGGGTTGCTGATCGGGGCTTACATAGAGATCCTTTATGGAGACCACACCCAAGATCGAATCGATCGACCCGTTGCAGATGGGGTAGGCCGAGTGGGGCTCTTGCAAGATTTTTTCTTTGATCTTTTCTTCGTTATCGTTCTTGTCGAACCAGATGATATCGCTTCGATGGGTCATCAACGATGTAATGTTGCGGTCGCTCAAATGAAATACGCGCTCTATGATATCTTGCTCGGCCTCTTCGATGGTGCCTGCCTCGGTGCCCTCAGTGATCAGGGTTTTGATCTCTTCTTCGGTAATGGCATCCTCTTTGGTCTTGCGAATATTAAAAAGACGAAAGAAAACATCGCTGCTCCGGTTGAGCAGCCACACGATCGGGTGGGTCAGCTGCGCAAACGACTGCATAGGGCCGGCGACGGCCTTGGCGATCTTTTCGGAACGCAGCAGGCCAATTCGTTTAGGGATCAACTCGCCAAAAATGATAGATAGGAAAGTGATGACCACCACAATAAGCACCGTAGAGAGCGTTTCGGCCGCCTCTGCAGGAACTCCCAGTTGTTGCACATACGGCAGAAGATCATTGCCGAACCGCTCTCCAGAGTACACCCCCGTTACGATCGAGATGAGAGTGATACCAATTTGTACGGCCGATAAAAAGCGTTCGGGATGTTGCGAGAGTTTGAGCGCCAGCTGTGCTTTTTTGTCTCCTTTGTCGGAGAGGCTTTCGAGCCGGCCTTTGCGGGCGGACACCAGGGCGATCTCGGACATTGAAAAAAGGCCATTCAAAAAAATGAGGACCCCCAAAATAAAAAAATCCATCAAGAAGAAGGAGTTGTTGCTGGGTCGAAGATACGTAATTGGTGCCTTTTGTTAAAGGCATACCCCATGGCTCCCCCAAGCAACATTCCGATGAGGGCACCTGCCAGTACATCGGAGGGGTAGTGAACTCCCACATAGATCTGGGCCCATCCTATGCTGAATGCCCAGAAAAAGAATAGCCAGCGCCAGGTGCCTGCCAGCGAACCGATGGTCAAAAAAGCGAACATGGCCATGGCAAAGTGGTTGGCGGCGTGGTTAGAGATAAAACTATAGCCCGTTCCACAGTTGGGTACTCGCAAGATGAGCGATTCTATCATGTCCGCATCATTGCAAGGTCTGAGGCGTTGTATGCTCTGCTTGATCAGCTTATTGCCGATCGTATCCATCAAGCTGACGGTAACCACAAAGTAAGCGAGCCACCATCCTGCTTTTTTGCGAAAGTTGAGCAGCATGAATAAAAGTAAAAAGAGATAAAGAGGGGCCCAGAAAACCGGGGTACGCCAAAGCGGAAACAATCCGTCGAAACCACTCCACGAGAGTTGACGGTTGATGAGTTGAAAGACGCGGCGGTCGGTCTGTTCAAGCAGTAGCAGAAATTGTTGCCAGTTATCGAGCACCCTGCAAAGGTACTAAAGCGATCACTTGTAGTGAATGTCGTTTCTTTGTGGTGTTATCCATTATGCTAACGCGGCTGCGCATATCAAAGACCTTGCTCTGGGTAGTCAACCTATTGCTGATCTTCTTGCTATTATTTAGTTTATTTCGATTCTTTATCTTTTTACAATTTGCTCCGGACAGTCTGTCGGGCTCCGATATTGCCGCTGCGTTTTTGTTAGGGCTCCGCTATGACCTGCGTTGGATTGCCGTTATCTTGCTGCCCGTGATTTTGATAAGCATCAATGCTGCCTGGTCGCCCTTTTATTCCGGTCTCAATAAAAAGATCTGGACCTGGTATCTGGCCTTGATCACCTTTGTGCTTTTTTTCTTTTTTGCGGCCGGCTATGGGAGTTTTTCTTACAACCAAACCCCGCTTGATGCAGGGGCCATGAATTTTGCCGAGGATTTTACCATCTCGGTAAAGATGATCTGGCAAACCTACCCACTGGTCTGGATGCTGCTGGGGCTGGGTGTGGCGGTCTTGATATTTCGCTGGATGTACAGGCGTAGTCACTGGCAGGTGATCAGTGCCACCGACGGACAGGGTATTGCGCACCGGCCCGGACACTTTCTGCTGGCGCTACTCGTTGCCTTGACGTGCATACACGGGTCTTTTTCTTTTCGGCCACTGAGTAGAACCGATAGTTTTCGTTTTTCTAGGGTCTTTCTGAGTTATCTCGCTATAAACCCCGTACAGAATTTTGCCGCCACCCTGGGATTGCGAAAGCCCGCTTACAACGAAGATCGTGCCCGCGCCCTTTTTCCGGTGATCAAGAAATGGATGGGTCTCTCTACCGCGGCCGATCTTGATTTTAAGCGAACGGTGGGTCCGCGCAGCACCTCGTTCGAGAGTCGTCCCAATATCGTGTTGGTGCAATGCGAATCTTTCAGCATGTACAAAAGCTCCATGAGTGGAAATCCGCTGAACACGACCCCTTTCTTTGACTCGCTTTGCCAGCAAGGTATTTTCTTTGAACGCTGCTTTGCCCCTACGTTTTCGACGGCCCGTGCGCTGTTCGCCATTGTAACCGGTATTCCCGATGCCCAGTTCTTTAAATTTTCTAGCCGCAACCCGCTAGCCCTCGACCAATACACGTTGCTCAGCGATCTCGAAGATTACGACAAGCATTATTTCTTGGGCGGGGATGCCGCGTTTAACAATTTCGAGGGCATCTTGCGCAATATTCCCGGCCTTCAGATGCATACCGGAAAGGATTTTTCGGCCCCTCCCATCAATGTATGGGGAGTCAGCGACAAAGATCTTTTTGCAGCGGCTAACGAGCGGCTGCGTCAAAGCACGGCTCCCTTTTTTGCGTATATACAAACGGCGGGCAATCACCGGCCTTTTCAGCGCTCCATTTCGCCGACTGATATCGATTTTAAGCGCGATACACTCAGCGAGGAACAACTCAGCACGTATGGATTCGAGTCGGTAGATGAATACAATGCGTTTCGATACTCCGATTATTGCATTCGTTCTTTTATGAAAGAGGCCGCCCAACAGCCCTACTTTAACAATACCATTTTTGTTTTTATCGGCGACCATGGTGTAGCGGGAAACGCACAAGCTATTTACCCCCCGGTGTGGACCGAACAGCGATTGACCGATCTGCACGTGCCGCTTTTGTTTTATGCGCCGGGTTTGTTAGCCCCACAGCGCAGAAGCGAGGTGGTGTCACAAATAGACGTACTACCCACCATAGCCGGTCTCTTGCATCGGTCGTATCAAAACAGAACCCTTGGAAGAGACCTGCTCGATCCGGGTCGTAAAGAACATTTTGCCTTTGTAACGAATGCTACCGACAAGATCGGCATCGTCACCGATCAGTTTTATCTGGTGCGTCAACTTAATTCCGGCGAAGAACAACTGCATGCGCTTACCGCAGGTGCCGACACGCTTTCCACCTCTGATCGGCGTGCGGTGCAGCGCTCTCTTGCAGAGCTGGCTTTGGCATTTTTTGAAACCTCCCGCTATCTGATCCTGAACAATAAGCAATGATCACGCCGTTCGTTTGGCGATCATGATCAAGCGGGGAGAATGTTTTTGATCGTAGGGTTGCAATTGATAATCGCCTTTTATCTCGCGTACCTTCATTCCTTCTTTTTCTAAGAGGGTCTGTAGTTCGAAGGCGGTGAACTTCCAGACCTTTTCGGTAAAGCAGAGGGGCGATGGTAAGTGCGGATCGCTCACCGTTATCTTTTTATGCAGATAACGGTCGTCTTCGTAACGCTCGATCAGGTAATCAATTTCTTTGATTGTCTTTTCTTCGCGGGCGATCAGTTGTTGCGAGGCGTAATGGCTGTTGATGTAGTCCATCACCAAGGTCCCTTCTTTTTTGAGGGCGGTGACCATGTTGCGGAGGGCTAATTCGTGCTGGTGAAGCTGATCGAAATAGCCAAAGCTGGTAAAAAAATTAAAGACATAGTCAAAACACCGACTGCATAAGACCTTACGCATGTCGTGTACCTCAAAGTGCAGCTGCGAGGTTTCGTATCGCTTGGCGAACCGTATGTTCTCGGGGGCAACGTCTACACCGGTCACATCGTACCCCATCTCCGCCAGTGTGCGGCTGTGACGGCCCCGACCACAAGCCATATCGAGCATCGTGGCTCCGGCCACTGGTTGCAAATGGCCGATCAGTCTTTCAATAAAGGCCTTGGCCTCTTTGTCGTCTCTGTGCGCGTATAACTGGTGATAATAGGGAGAATTGAACCAATTGGTAAACCATGCTTTCCGAGCCATAGGCAAAGGTACGCCTTAGCAAATATCCGTTCTGTCCATTACGGGTCAATGCGTATTTTTGCAGCGCTAAATCTTACCTATGGCGTTAATCAAGAGTATCTCCGGAATCAGAGGCACCATTGGCCACCGGCCCGGAGAAAATCTCACTCCTATCGATATCGTAAAGTTTACGGCAGCCTTTGGTACCCTCGTTAAGAGCAACAAAGAGGATATTAAGATGGTCGTGGGTCGCGATGGCCGGATCAGTGGCCCGATGGTGCACCAGTTAGTGGTGCAAACGTTGGTAGGATTGGGTATTGATGTGATCGATCTTGGACTCAGTACCACCCCCACCGTCGAGATGGCCGTAACGGCTGCAGCGGCAGCGGGGGGCATTATCATTACCGCCAGTCATAATCCCCGCGAGTGGAATGCACTTAAGTTACTCAACGAGAAGGGAGAATTCATTGATGCCTCCTTGGGTGCTCAGGTGCTGTCGATGGCCGAAAACGAACAATTCAGTTTTGCAACGGTCGAAAAACTGGGCACGGTTACAGCGGCTGACTATATGGCCTATCACCTGGATGCCATCGTACAGTATCCGCTGGTCGATGCTTCGCTCATTGCCTCAAAAAAATTCAAGGTAGTGGTCGATGGCATCAACTCCACAGGGGCACTTTGCGTACCTGCCCTCTTGCATAAATTGGGTGTAATCGATGTGATCGTGCTCAACGAAACGGTCAATGGTCGTTTTGCCCACTCGCCCGAGCCCCTACCGGAGAATCTGCAGGAGCTTTGCCACGAAGTGGTCCGGCAAGGTGCTGATCTCGGTATTGCCGTAGACCCGGATGTAGACCGGCTTTGTTTTGTGAATGAAGATGGTAGTTTGTTTGGCGAAGAATATACGTTAGTGGCCGTGGCCGATTACATACTTTCAAAAAGAGTTGGCTATGCGGTCAGCAATATGAGCAGCACCAAGTCGTTGAAAGAATTGGCGCTGGCCAGCGGTGGGCAGTATGCTCCGGCAGCTGTGGGCGAGGTCAATGTCGTAGCCAAAATGAAAGAGGTCAACGCCGTTATTGGAGGAGAAGGGAACGGGGGCATTATCGTTCCGGATTTTCATTATGGGCGCGATGCCCTTATCGGTATCGGTCTTTTTCTGACCCACCTGGCCCTGTCGGGCAAGAAGATGAGTGCGCTCAGAAAGCGCTACCCCGATTATTTTATTTCAAAGAACAAGATCGAGTTACAACCGGGCACTGACCTGAGATCTGTTTTTTCGGCCATTCAAAAAAAATATGCGCATCATCCCGTGCATACCGAAGATGGACTTAAGATCGAGTTCGATACTGATTGGGTTCACTTGCGAAGCTCCAACACCGAGCCCATCGTGCGTATCTATGCTGAGAGCGATCTGGAGTCGAAAGCCTCGCATATAGCGCAACAGCTAATGCGCGACATCAAGGAATTTTCGTAGCACCGTATCTAGTAACTTTAAGCCACCCATGAATAGGATTTACCTCGATAATGCAGCCACTACCTCGCTCGATCCGTTGGTCTTGGAGGCCATGCTGCCTTACCTATCGACTCATTTTGGTAATCCATCTTCGATCTATTCTTATGGACGCGAGACCCGGTTGGCGGTAGAAAATGCGCGTAAGACGGTAGCCCGCCTGGTTAAGGCAAGCCCCGGGGAGATCTTTTTTACCAGCGGAGGCACCGAGAGCGATAATATGGCGCTGGTCGCTGCCGTCGAAGACCTGGGTTGCCGCCACATTATTACTGCTTCCATTGAACATCATGCGGTCGTTCATACCGTAGAACATTTGCAAAAAAAATACCAGCTACAGCTCAGCTACGTGTCTGTATTGCCTGATGGGCATATCGATCTGGACCATTTGCATTCCCTGGTGGCCGGTTCTTCGCAGCGGGTGCTGGTCAGTTTGATGCATGCTAATAACGAGATCGGTAACCTGCTCGATATCGAAAGGGTTGGAGCTATTTGCAAAGCGCACAATGCCATCTTTCATTCCGATACGGTACAAACCTTGGGGCATTATCCGCTCGACTTTAGTAAGAAATGGATCCATTTTGCCACCGGGGCCAGCCATAAATTTCATGGACCGAAGGGCGTTGGGTTGCTCTATGTATCCGACGAGGTAACAATCCAACCCATGATACACGGGGGAGGACAAGAAAGAAATATGCGCGCGGGTACCGAAAATATCTATGGGATCGTGGGCTTTGCCAAAGCATTAGAGCTGGCCGACCAGCACGGAGAGAAAGACCAGGCGTATATTTTATCGCTTAAATATTACCTGGCCGACAAATTGCAGCAACAAATTCCCGGGCTACTTTTTAACGGAGACTGGAAGGGGCAGAGTCTTTACACGGTGTTGAACGTCTCTTTTCCGCGAAACGAAAAAACAGAGATGTTGTTGATGGCCCTCGATATGCAAGGTATATGTGTATCAGGCGGAAGTGCCTGTAGCAGCGGTGCCGATCTGGGTAGTCATGTTATACGGGCGCTGCGCAATACGCCAAGCGTTCCCATTCGTTTCTCTTTTTCTAAATACAATACCATAGAAGAACTCGACCAGGTGCTTCAGGTACTGTCGCAGTTAGTATAACCTTCTTTTTCGCAAGCGATTCAAAGCAAAGATGTCGCCGGTTTCACTCGACGAGAGGTCACCATTTTTAGGGGTAAGGTCGGCTCGATACTTCGGCAACGCGGTCAGAGGTGGTGCCAGGGATTTCTTCTGCTAAGCCTGGTATAGTGGCTGAGGTTACGCCAAAAGGCCAAGATCAGGTAAACGATAACGGGAGAGCCCAGGGTCAGTACTGAGGTATACATAAAATACTGCCGGATTCTGCTGGGGGCGATCCCCATACGGGCGCCGATGGCGGAGCAAACCCCAAAGGCATTCCACTCTACGAAAAACTTTAACTTATTCATAGCACCAGGCTCCCGCTAAGGTAGTGGATTCAGCATTTTTGAACAAGCTTCTTCTTTCGTAAATTTGCCGCGCAGCTAACAACCCTTTTTTATTTTTTAATACCCCCTAACTATGGTATTCGATCTGGACCTCATCAAGATAGTATACGCCAATATGCCCGCCCGTGTGGCCGCCGCTCGTCAAGCACTGGGCAGGCCGTTGACGCTGAGTGAAAAAATTCTCTATAGTCATCTTTGGGAAGGTGTTTCTGCTGGTGATTATGCCAGAGGAAAGGATTACGTTGATTTTGCTCCTGACCGCGTGGCCATGCAAGATGCTACCGCGCAAATGGCATTGCTGCAATTCGACACAACCGGCCGCAAAAAAGTGGCCGTTCCCTCCACCGTGCACTGCGATCACCTGATCGTAGCCAAGCAAGAGGGCAAGTCCGATCTTAGCAAAGCCGTGGCTGATAACGAAGAAGTGTATAATTTTTTGTCCTCGATCTCGAATAAGTACGGGATCGGATTTTGGAAACCGGGTGCGGGTATCATACACCAGGTGGTCCTCGAAAATTATGCCTTTCCCGGGGGTATGATGATCGGTACCGACTCGCATACGGTCAACGCCGGTGGTTTGGGCATGATCGCCATTGGAGTGGGAGGCGCCGATGCCTGTGATGTGATGGCCGGTTTAAGCTGGGAGCTGCTGATGCCCAAACTGATCGGGATCAAGTTGACAGGAAAGTTAAATGGCTGGACCTCTCCCAAGGATGTGATCTTGAAAGTGGCGGGTATTTTGACCGTCAAAGGAGGTACCAACGCCATTGTAGAATATTTTGGAGAAGGGGCCACCTCCATGAGCTGTACAGGTAAGGGGACTATTTGCAATATGGGAGCCGAGATCGGGGCTACCACCTCTACATTCGGATACGACGAGAGTATGAGTCGTTACCTAAAAGCTACGGGCAGAGCCGAGGTAGCCGCTGCAGCCGATGCCATCAAAGAACAGTTGACCGGCGATCCCGAAGTGTATGCTAATCCCGAAAAATATTTCGATCGCGTTATCGAGATCAACCTGAGCGAACTAGAGCCACATCTTAACGGTCCGTTTACGCCCGATCTGGCTACACCGGTCTCTCAAATGAAAGAGGCAGCCGCTAATAATAATTGGCCCACCAAAGTAGAGGTGGGATTGATCGGAAGCTGTACGAATTCTTCTTACGAGGATATTAGTCGCGCGGTTAGTCTGGCCCGTCAGGTGGCACAAAAGGGACTCAAGACCAAAGCGGAATTCACCATTACCCCCGGCAGCGAACAAGTTCGCTACACGATAGAAAGAGATGGGTTTTTAGATACCTTCTCGCAGATCGGAGCTACAGTATTTGCCAATGCCTGCGGTCCTTGTATTGGCATGTGGGATCGGATGGGTGCCGAAAAGCAAGAGCGCAATACCATCGTACATTCTTTTAATAGAAATTTTGCCAAACGTGCCGACGGAAACCCTAACACATTGGCATTTGTGGCCAGCCCTGAATTGGTAACGGCACTTGCCATCGCCGGTGATCTTACGTTTAATCCGCTCACCGATACGTTAGTTAACGAAAAAGGAGAGCATGTAAAGCTTGATCCTCCGATGGGAGTTGAATTACCTACCAAAGGGTTTGCCGTAGAGGATGCCGGCTATCAGGCACCTGCCGCTGACGGCAGTGGGGTAGTGGTCGATGTAAAATCAGACAGCAAGCGATTGCAATTACTTTATCCTTTTGCGGCTTGGGAAGGGACCGATCTCACTGATCTTCGTCTCCTGATCAAAGCAAAAGGAAAATGTACCACCGATCATATCTCAATGGCGGGTCCTTGGTTAAAGTTCAGGGGCCATCTCGACAATATCAGTAATAATATGCTGATCGGTGCGGTCAATTATTTTAATGAGAAGACCGACAATGTAAAGAATCAGCTGACGGGAGAATACGGCCCTGTACCTGCTACCCAGCGCGCGTATAAAGCAGCTGGTATCGGCACCCTGGTGATTGGAGATGAGAATTACGGAGAGGGATCTTCGAGAGAGCATGCAGCCATGGAGCCTCGTCACCTGGGTGTTCGCGTGGTGCTGGTCAAATCCTTTGCACGTATTCACGAAACCAATCTAAAGAAGCAAGGTATGCTGGCCCTCACCTTTGCCAATAAAGAAGACTACAGTCTGGTACAAGAAGACGATCGCATCGATGTAATTGGATTAACCTCGTTTACCCCTGGTAAATCCTTACACGTCGTACTACATCATGCTGACGGCACTTCACATACCATCGAATCCAATCATTCGTACAATCAGCAACAGATCGAATGGTTCAAAGCCGGTGGTGCGCTGAATGTGATCCGTGGTCAGGCCCTGAAATGAAGGTCAATGATGTAAAAAGGTTGAAAATTGATCGCCCCCTTTATGTCATGTAAAGGGGTTTTTTACAGGTGCATCAGGACGATTGTCCCCACCGATAGGTTTTAATTGATAACCCCGCCAGGTCCATAATCCGGTCAGTAACGGTAGCCGCCACTTCTTGTAGGGTGGCGGGTCTGCTGTAAAACGAGGGAGTGGCCGGACAAATGATCCCTCCGGCCAGTGTAACCGCTTCCATATTGCGAATATGGATCAGGTTATAGGGTGTTTCTCTGACCACGCAGATCAGTTTTCTTCTTTCTTTTAAGACCACATCGGCCGCCCGGGTGATCAGATCATTGGAAACCCCGGTTGCGATACGTCCCAGCGTGCCCATCGAGCAGGGGATCACGATCATGGTATCGTACTGGCCAGAGCCGGAGGCAAAGGGGGCCGAGAAGTCGTTGGTCTCGTAGTGTTGCACATCAAATTGCTTCCAGCTGTCCGTTTCCAGTTCGGTCTTCCATACCTCTTTGGCATTGGTGGTCATGACCAGGGCCAGCTGCTCCCATTGTGAACGGGCCTGGGTGAGTTTTTCCAACAAACTCTGGGCGTAGATGGCACCACTGGCCCCCGTAACGCAAAGCAAAATTCTTCTCATTAGCAGTATAACTCAATAGCGTGCGATTGGTTCACTATAAGCCGAATGGTTTAGTAGTTTACACCTATTTCTTAAAAAAACTACCACGTGATAATACCCTGGTCCACGAACAAATCCGACATTCAAATCGAATTTTCATAGGATAAGGTTTAATGGTTAATGGTCTATGATTAGGGCCCCCCGGTGTAAATCGGGGGTTCTTTTTTTTACCCTTTACCGCAGGGTATTTTCATTGCCCAATACGTTCAAGATCCATTTTGTTTTTTTACTCCACAGATGAAAGGTCGTGTTATCGGCCATGCCGCCGATGCCATGATTTTTGTTGGGATAGTAGGCGCTTTCAAAGTCAATATTGCTTTTTACCAGTGCGGTGATCATCTGCGTGGCATTCTGAAAGTGCACATTGTCATCGGCTGTACCGTGTATAATCAGGTATTTGCCCTTGATCTTATCGGTATGATTGATGGGCGAATTATCGTCGTAACCCGCCGCATTCTCCTTGGGAGTACGCATATAGCGCTCTGTGTAGATGTTATCATAGAATCGCCAGCTGGTCACCGGGGCTACGGCCACGGCCGCGCTGAACACGCCCGCTCCTTTGGTGATGGCCAGTGAGCTCATAAATCCCCCGTAACTCCATCCCCAATGCCCGATCTTATTCTTATCGACCCAGGGCTGCTGACCCAAGAAAGAGGCGGCATCTATCTGGTCTTCGATCTCTAGTTTTCCTAGTTGCAAATAGGTCTTCTTTTTGAATTCCTCTCCGCGGTAGCCGGTTCCGGTATTGTCTACGCTCACCACAATAAATCCTTTTTGAGCCAACAGCTGGTGCCAATTGCTAATGGCTCCAAACCGATTGGCTACTTGCTGCGAGCCGGGCCCGCCATAGTTGCAAAATAAGACCGGGTATTTTTTGGTCGAATCAAAGCCTGTTGGCTTTAGCATCCAGCCATTGAGCGTATC
>JBJTFT010000107.1:0-6080 GCA_046093525.1 Sphingomonadales bacterium
TCGGGCTTTTCGTCGAAATCTTGCATACGGATCAGATACTGGTAACCCGCTGCACCCGCAGCAGCATGATATATGCTTCGCTCCTGTACCCAATCTTTAAAATCGGCAGGGCCTAATTTATTAGGAAAATTAAACACAGCATGAGAGGAATCGGTAAAGACAACCGCGGCTTTTTCGTCGGTAATGCGGTTGCGAGAAATAGTAAAGGGATAAGGGCCGATCTGTGCCTTTACAGGGCCGATCTGATTGCTTGTATTGTACTGCACGATCAGATTACCCCCTTGCTCCACATAATACATTAATCTGCTATGCACGCGGTTGAGCCACTCGTGGGTATTATAGGCCCTTACACCGGTAATGATCGCATCGAATTGTTGTATAACCGGAGAGATGATATCTTTTTCGGTAAGCAGCACCACTTCGTACCCCATGCGTTGGAGTGCCTCTACGGTCTTGTCTCCTGCTCCCTCAATAAATCCGATCTTTTTTCCACGCCGTTTTAGATCAATCTTTTGTAAAAAGAACGAAGAAGGCATAAAATAACTAAGGGCCGGAATATGATCGTAGCGAATATCCACGCGGTATTGAGAGTACGTGGCCGCTGTCTGGTCTGTACCTTTTACGTTGACCTTACCCTCTTCGATGGTAGTGGGCAGCCGATAGTATGAATTGACGGGTTGATCTTTTTTATCGAGCAAGAGCGAGTCTAGTTGTGGATTAGGCCCTTGCCCAAAGACTGGTATGCCGCTCTTCTCCATTTCTCCGATAACCCTGACTTTTTTTCCGGGAACCAGTGTACTCAACTTAATAGCACCCTCATCCCCTCCTTCTGCACCAGAAACAGCGGGCAAGGCGAGCACGACCGGATCGGCCGGCTGCACCATCACAGCAGGAGAAATGACCAACGGCCAATATAACTCTCCCTTTACGGGATCGGTAAACTTATAACGAACGGGTAATTCAAGTTGTAAGGATTGTCCCTGCAGCTCCAGCGTTAGATTGCACACAATGGCCGCTTTGTCTTCGGGTACCCCGATCTGCTCCGGTTCGCTCACCATAAAGTACCCTTCTTTCATAGGAGCTTTTAACCAATAGGGCTGTGTAATGGGCTTGTCTTTAGAAACCGGTAAGGTATACGTGACGCTAAAGGGACGATTAGCCAGTAAGGCCGTATCGAGTGTAGCTTCTTTTTGCTCCACACGAATACCCTTTACGCGACCGGACACCCCCAACCTATTTACCACAGACATTGTAATCTTAACAGAATCTCCTTGCACGGCAACAGGCTGCACAGTATAAGCTTCGGCATAAATGCCCGAGAGCGGTAAAAGCAGCGACTGCAGTTCGGTAAGCTTTTGCGATTTCCAGTATCCCTGTGGCAGCAAGAGATTCATTTGCTGACGCAAATAAAGCAAGCCACTGAGTGAATGATGCGGATTTTTAAAATCGAAAGTTTGAAGCAGGCTGTCTATAATTTGTTTGATGCGCACTCCTCCGCTTACGCGCTCCCAACCGGTCACTACATCGTCCATCAGTTCTTTTTGCGGAGCTTTACCGGCAAGCGTCTTAAAATATTCGAATGCCTCACCGCGAGAGGCGGGCACGCCAAATCCCTGGCTCTTGTGCTGGCTTCTGCTCTCTGCGGCCAGCTCGCCGTAACTTTTTCCCAATAATGGGTTGTACCCACCCACATCAATTCTAAATTGATCTTCGCGCGTAGTGTTGCTGCCTCCAAAATTAAAAGTGTTCCAAAGTAACCGGGTGGCTTGCCAGGGTGTCGTGTAAGCCAACTGGTCTTTGAATCGTTCGGGATCGGCTGCTGCCTCAAAGGCTTCTTGCGCTAAGATGGCAGAAGCCGTGTGATGTCCGTGTCCGCCTTCGCCGGTGGTTGGAAAGCGGGCAATAATTACATCGGGGCGAAATCGCCGAATGATACGGACCACATCGGACAAGATGATCTCACGATCCCATTTCTCAAAAGTCTCTTTGGGTGTCTTGGAATATCCAAAGTCGTACGCACGCGTAAAGAATTGCTCTCCTCCGTCAACGCGTCGGGCCGCCAATAACTCTTGGGTTCTAATGAGGCCCAGCGCGATACCCTGCTCTTCTCCGATCAGATTTTGGCCACCGTCCCCGCGGGTTAGCGAGAGATAGCCGGTACGATACAACCGGTCATTGGCCAGATAGGCGATCAGTCTTGTATTCTCATCGTCTGGATGGGCAGCAATGTAAAGAACAGAGCCCAACACTTTTAATTTTTGCATCGACTGGTATAGCTGTACAGCACTAGAGGACTGTGCCATAACCGAAACAGGAGCGCACCATAAAAAAAGGATCAAGCATCGTTTAATAACATTCATCATCGAGGTATAGCTTTAGTCGGCAGAAAAGAAAACAGCGTTGCAAAGCATCAGCTTTCCGGATTCCCAAAAGCTTCTGAATAAAATATCATCCGTAAAAACAGTAACGCTTCCGCGTCCTACCGGAAGTTGCCCGATAGAGAGCGCATCTTTTATTTGAGGTCTCAGCTTGCTTCCCACAAAACCGGACAACGGAGGATCTTGTTTGATGACCCCTACGTTCCATCCACCTTCACCGATAAACTCATAGACATTATCATCCATTTTGAGCGTATAAAAATGAGCGCCACATCCAAAGGCCAGCGGGTGTGTGGTATCGAGCGCTACTTTCCAAACGGCACCGGGCGTAAACGAAGAGAGGTAATCGCGTTCTCTGTCGGCAAAAACAGAGAGCGAGGCATACGGGTCACTTTCTTTCTTGTCGGCCGATTCGCTTTTCTTTTTGGATTTAATGCCAAGGTCTGCTTTTGCCAGTTGACCCACGGCTCCTTCGAGCGCGATCAATTTTCCACCGGCGCTCACCCAATTCTTAAGCGACTCTTGCATCTCTTTATTATCCAAAAAACGATAACGCCCATCGGCCATTATGAGCACATCGAGTTCATTAAGATCAGCTGCAGACAGCGAAGGGGCATTTAATAATGTAAGCGGATAGCTCAACTGCTGATCAAAGAAATGCCAGATCTCTCCTACGGCCGTACTGCTCGTACCCTCTCCGGTCAACAGGGCTACCCGAGGAGCCGAGAGCGGACGTACCCGATCGCTTCCAAAGTCGTATCCCTTATCGACAAGACCCGTCGATATGACCTGCATCGATACCTGATGCTCATCGGCCAAGCGCTGTGCATTGCTAAAAAGCGAACTACCCCATCGCTCGTTAGCCGTCTTCAATAGCAGCACCGTTCCGGCCTTAAACGATCTGCCCTCTACCGTAAAGGGGGCTTCGGCAAAGCGGAGTTTATGTCCTTGTTGTAAAAGTTTTCCGACCAACGAAGCCGAAGCCACTCCCTGCCAGGGGATGGCATAGCCATAGGTAGCAAGTTCATTTTTTACACCCACTGCAGTAGGGGATACTGCAGCCGCGATCTTTTCTTTACTGGCAAAAGCCGTTAGACCATAGGCATAGGGCGCCGCCCAGGCCGTGATATCGTAGGTGGCCGAATCGGCCAACTTAGTTACTGGCTCCATCATCACGTGCAGCAAGGCAGCCCTAGGCTGCAAGGCAGCGATCACGATATCTCCGGTCTGTACCGTAAAACTTTCTTCTTTTAGCGTAGCATAATTCAGTCCCTTTGCCGAGGTGCCGGTGCCGTATGCATACTGAATACCATTTTTATCTAATAAAGACAAGAGGGCACTTGCTCGCTCTTTTTCGTGTGGTGACACTTTGATCACATAAGACTTGTAGGGAGAAAATTGACCGGCAACCGATTGTTGATAGAACTTTCTAAACTCGGACACCAATCGCTGGCGATAACGAAAAGAAACCTCTAGCGTGCTTAGCGAAGTGGTGGCGTGGTGAGCAACGCGATCGACCAGGGTCAGCGTATCCCCATCTTCGTTGATGATGCCCAATCCGGCCCTGATGCCGCCTTGCTCGTAGGTCATACCGATCGCTCCGCTATACATCGGATAGGTATCCCCGTAAGAAGGATACAACAGATCGAATCGCTCGCGCGTAAAATATAACCACCCATTCTTATCGAAATATCCAGCGTGGTTCTTTCCAATGGCTTGCTGAAATTCCCGTTGCCAAGGAGTGATGATCTCGTGATAGGGCTCGGCGGCCGGCGCAAAATAATAAGGTTCGTTATAGCCCTGCTCATGAAAGTCGACATGTACATGTGGCATCCATTGCTGGTATAGGCGCATGCGCTGTTGAGACTCCACCTGTGATTGCCAGGCCCAGTCTCTGTTAAGATCGAAATAATAGTGATTGGAGCGTCCGCCAGGCCAGGGTTCTTGGTGCTCTCTCGAGAAAGGAAGTGGATTGAATGTTTTTCCTACCACACTATTGTACCAGTTGACGTAACGATCTCTTCCGTCGGGATTGATACAGGGATCGATCACCACGACCATCTGCTCTAACCACTCGGCAGTGGCCGCATTTTCTTTTACCAACTCGTAGAGCGTAACCATCGAAGCCTCGGTAGAGGAGGCCTCATTGCCATGCACATTATAACTGAGCCAAACAATAGCCGGATGGTTTTCCTCTACAGGGGCCATCTTATCGAGCGTAAGGCCGGCCAGACGCAAATTATTGGTTCGCACAGATTCTAGCGAAGCCATGTTCTTCGGTGAACTCACATAGGCCACCACCAACGGTCTTCCCTCGTTGGTAACACCGTACTGAAAGAGCTTAACGCGGTCCGGGGCAGCGGCAGCCACCTGCTTAAAATAATTTTGCACCTGGTAGTGAGGTGTATGACGGGTACCTATTTGGTAACCCAGAAAATCGGCAGGAGACTGGACTTGGGCGTGCAGCGTACCTACACAAAAAACAAACAGGGCCAGTACTATTATTTTGCGTTGTAGCATAAGACAAATCTTTGTCGTGGCAAGTTAAGGTTTGTTTTGTTTCCGTAGCTTAGCGACCAGAACAGTTTATCATGAAAAAATCAACCTACGCGCTATTACTCTCCAGCACAATTTCGTTGTGCGTCCTTTTACATGTTTCTTCAGCACAACCCGTAAATGGCTATCAATACACTATAGAGAAATCGGTAGTAGCCAGTAAGGGCGCCGTAGTATCTGCCCACCCGCTGGCCAGCAAGGTCGGGCTTTCCATTTTGCAGAGAGGCGGCAATGCCATAGATGCCGCCATTGCCACCCAACTGGCATTGGCCGTAGTCTATCCCAACGCCGGTAATATTGGCGGAGGCGGCTTTATGGTCGCTCACCTGCAAGACGGCAAACAACTGGCACTTGACTACCGAGAAAAAGCACCGGCAAAGGCCTATCGCGATATGTATATCGAACCCGATGGAAAGGCCAATACCGATAAGAGTCAGGCCGGACATCTCTCCTGTGGTGTGCCTGGCACCATTGCCGGCCTATTTGCTGCGCATGCACATGCCAAACTGCCTTTTGCCTTGCTGATAACACCTGCAATCATGTTGGCAGAAAAAGGCTTTGTTATAACGGCCGCAGAGGCCAGAGGACTTAATAATTTGCAAGCCGATCTCAAGAAATACAATACCACCCGTTGCGCATTTGTAAAAGACCAGGAATGGAAAGAAGGTGACACCCTCGTACAGACAGATTTGGCCAATACGCTTAAGCGAATCCGCCAAAAAGGACAAGCCGGATTTTATGAAGGACAAACTGCAGACCTGATCGAAGCCGAAATGAAACGAGGCAGAGGACTCATTAGCAAAGAAGATCTGCGCGCGTACAAAGCACAATTCCGAGAGCCACACCGTTTCACCTATAAAGAATATAATATAGTAGGAATGCCCATGCCCAGTAGCGGAGGCGTCTTGCTACACCAAATGCTTAAGATGGTCGAGAAACGTTCCATAGCTACTATGGGGTTTCATTCACCGGCCTCGGTGCAACTGATGACAGAGGTTATGCGCAGGGCTTATGCCGACCGAGC
The DNA here is from genome assembly GCA_046093525.1 of Sphingomonadales bacterium. Taxonomy (GTDB): domain Bacteria; phylum Bacteroidota; class Bacteroidia; order Chitinophagales; family Chitinophagaceae; genus JJ008. Next base: position 5,959 of record JBJTFT010000107.1, read on the forward strand.
CGCTTACATGGGCGATGCGGATTTTTTTAACGTTCCGGTAGAGCAAATTACCAGTGAGAGCTATTTAGAGCAGCGCATGAAAAGTTTTGCACCCAACAAAGCCACTTCCAGCACTAAAATTA
>JBJTFT010000108.1:0-15681 GCA_046093525.1 Sphingomonadales bacterium
GTAATAAGAGAGGCCAGGGGCGTTTTCAAGGAATTTTATTTTTGCAAATTTAGCGTATCTTACCGCATCAATTTTTTGCTATGAAAACACAGCAGTACAGTAACCACGCTCGCTTTGACCCGTTATGGCACTTCATGGCCATGCCCTTGACGTTGGCAGGGTTGATCGCCAGCATTGTAAATCTGTTTCGTTGCAGTGAGGCCAACTGCTTTGCGTCTGTTTTACTGGTCTTGATCTTTTTTATTCTGGCTACGCTGGTAGCATTGGTTCGCTCGTATGGGCTTAAAGTACAAGATCGGGCCATCCGAGCCGAAGAGAGACTGCGTTATTTTGTGCTTACCGGCCAGCCGCTCGACAAGCGCTTGCGAATGGGGCAGATCATCGCCCTTCGATTTGCCTGCGACGAAGAACTACCGGCCTTGGCAAAACGTGCCGCCGAAGAATCGTTAACGCCAAAGCAGATCAAAGAGGCTATCAAGGTTTGGAAAGCTGACCTTCGCCGGGTGTAGCCTTACTTTTTTTAAAGCAGGTATGGTGGATGCTTGACCTTCCACCTACAGACCTCTCCAGCTGAGTAAACCGAACAAGGCGGTAAACAGCAGTGCAGCTACCCAAAGGGTGGCGATCATCAGTTTTTTAGCTACTGTAAGGTCCATGATCAGTTTCCGATCCAATAAAGAAGCGATCATAGTTTGTACGGAGGGTTCTTTACTGTCATAGTTGTCGGTAGCAGGATCGAGCGAAGCAAATCGAGGGTGTAGCTCTATCAGTATGGCTCTGATCTTCCAATAGTCCTGGTCCGGTAGTTGCTCGTAATCCACATCAGTATCGATACCGGCCGTAGCGATCTTAGCTTCGATCTTTTTGAGCGTCTTGTCTTTTCTGGTTCGCCACAGCAGCAATATAGGAAACAGAAGCAACGCATAGAATTTAAGCTGCAGGGCCAGCCAGGTAAGCAATAAGGCAGACAAGAGCACAAAGATCCGACCGAGGGTACTCTCTTCGTCTAAAAATACTCTGTTCAGTAATTGACCTCCATCTAGCGGATAAATCGGCAGTAAATTAAACCCGTTAAGAAGCACAAGTGCTACTCCGGCCCAGTTGAGTACGGCAATGGTAGATGGGTCCCATGTTCCGTTGCGTGCCACTAATATGGCCAAGATCCCCAGCAAGATGCCGGGCAGCGGTCCCGCTAAGATAATTGTAGCCGATTCTTGCTGAGAAAGGGTTCTTTTTGATCCGGATACGAACGCCCCGAGAAGGGGTATAAAAAATATACCGGTATCGTGATATCCGTAATGGCGCATGGCGAAATAGTGGCCCAACTCGTGCACTAGCAGAATAAAGATCAAGATAGCCGCCACTTTCACCTCTCGTATAAAAAGGGAGGCTACCAGCAGGTAGGCCACTAAGCTCAGCAATGAACTAATCCAGGGGGTGCTCCTGGGTGCAGGAGAGGGGTATTTGGGCAACATCGCTCCATCCATGGGTGCGTCAATTGCCGAGCATGCGGTCGAGGCTGACTTTTCCGGGGCCGGTGAGCAAGAGGACCAAGTAGGCAGACAGGTAGAGCGTTGCATGTTCGGCTTCTCCCAATACATCACTATTATGGATTATAAATACCGCTACGCCCATTGTGATCAACAGTGGAATTACCACCAGTCTGGTCATGAGCCCAGCCACCAGTAATACAGCGCAAAAGAATTCGGCAAAGATCACGAGCGAGAGGGACGCTACGGACCCTATATGCAGCGGGTCGGGAAAATCTTTGGCTTTTTCGACAAAGTGTATCAGTTTATCAAAGCCATGGGGTAGCATCAGACCGCCGGCCGTAAGTCTTAATAGCAATAGCGAGATAGAAACTGCATTCTCTGAGTATCGGGTGCTAAAAAGTTTTTTCATGAGGTTGGATTTACTCTATCAAAATTAAGTGAAGGCTTTTTTGTTAAGACTCTCTTAAACCCCGACTTATCCACATCTGTTCGCAACGATTGCTTGGGCTGCCCTGAAATATTTTGAATATTCGCCCCGTTATTCATTGATCGCATGCGTTACCCACACTTGTTTGTCATTTTTATTCTTTTTTTCGCTCCTGTTCAATTCGTAGTTGCGCAACAGGCTATAGGCGTCAATCCGTCAGAGACCCCACCTCTATTAGCCCTGAAATCCTATCAAGAAGATCATGTAGCAGCGGCCTGTCCTTTGTTTCGAGAGTGGCGCGAGCAATATAGGGGAGGGCTTGCTATTTATTTTTCGCTAGAGCAACAGGAGACGATCTTCTATGCGATACGCTGTGGTCTTCGCCAGGCCGAGCCACAAGCCGCGCAAGATGCCCTTCAATTTTTGGCCGGATCTCCGATTCGCGCCTTTCAAGATCGGCTTCGTGCGGCGCTCGCCGACTACTATTTCAGGACGGGTCAATGGGCCGATTGCATCGATCAGTATACAAAAGCCGGCATCGCTCACTTCAATAACCAAGAGATATCCTCGGCTCAATTTCAACAGGGATACGCACATTTTGTATTACAACATTATAAAGAGGCTGCCGCCTTTTTTAATTCCGTTCGCTCCTTACCCCAAGGTGTTCATAAAATCGATGCCACTTACTATTACGCATTGCTGCAGATCAAAGAAAGAAATTGGGATGAGGCTCTATTACAACTTCGGTTGGTAGAGTTCGATAGCGCCTATGGACCTTATACGCCCTATTATATTGCGCAGCTGCTGTTAAGCAAGGGTCAACGTAACGAAGCCCTTTCTTACGTGTTATCGCGTCAATACCAGTCTCCGGTCCCTTATCATCAAAAAGAGTTACAGCAATTGTTGGGAAGGATCTATTTCTCACAAGAGCAATATGCCGAGGCATTGGTACAACTTGCCGCATATGCCGACAAAAGTCAGACACTATCGCGCGAAGACGCGTATCAACTAGCGTATTGCCAGTATCAGACCCGTGACTGGTCTGCTGCGGCCTCATCGCTGCGGGCACTTAGCACCCAAAACGATTCCTTGGGTCAACATGCCATGTTCCTATTAGGGGATGTGTACCTCAAGCTGGGCGATCTGGCCGCAGCCCGCAGTGCTTTTTTGTTCTGTTCGCTGAACAGTAGTCATTCACAGCAGCGCGAGGCGGCTCGCTTCTTTCATCCCAAGCTATCGTATCAACTTGGATTTTTTGACGAGGCTCTCTCCGGATTGCAATCATTTATGGCCAACTACCCAAGTTCTTCCTATCTGGCCGAGGCAAGGGAGCTACAACTGGCCGTGCTGGCCGCTACCAGTAATTACAAGGAGGCCTTGATCGTACTGGGTCAGTTGAGCGTTCCATCCGAACCGGCTCGCCGTCTTTTTGCTCCGGTATTATATGGTCGTGCCGCAGAGCTGATCAACGATGGGGAACTCGAAAATGCTCACCAATTGCTCGATCGGGCATTGGCCGATCCCTATAATCAATCGTTGTTGGCTTATTTGTTGTTTTGGAAAGGCGAGCTGGCTTTTCGCAGCCAACGCTACCAAGAGGCGGTGGATCTTTTAGAGCAGTACCTGCAAAAAGGGGCCCCCGTATGGGGAGAAGCTCGTCCTCAAAACGCTCGCTACAGTTTGGCTTATGCGCAGCTGCGACTCGGTCGTTACGAACAGGCCCTTTCTAATTTTAGGTCCGTCTCCGGACAAGTAGAATCGAATGCGGGTGCCCTGGTGCAAGATGCTCTGGTTCGCGAGGCTGATTGCTTGTTGATGTTAAAGCGGTACGGACCGGCAGCGTCCCTCTATCGCAAGGTGATCGATTTTTCGTGGAAAGAGTCCGATTATGCACTCTATCAATTGGCCGCCATAACGGGCATAAAGGAGCCAGAGGAAAAGATCAAGCTGTTAAAACGATTCGAGTCCTCTTATCCGGGCTCTCCGCTTCTTACGGCCAGTTGGATGGCGATCGCCGATACGTACATGGAAGATGAACGATTTGCCCAAGCGAGACCCTTTCTCGAAAAGATCATTGCCTACGAAAAGAGTATGCAGCTTCTGCCACAAGCCTATATAAAACTGGGTATCGCTCATTATAATAGCGACAATAATGCGGCTGCACGAGAACAGTTTACGTACGTTCTCGATCATTTTTCGAACAGTGAAGAAGCCGCCGATGCCCTCGATGGTTTAAAAGCCATTTATCTCGATGAGGGTCGTTCTGCGGAATTCATCGATCTTGTTCGGTCGAAGGGGATCTCGTTGAGTGCCTCTTTGGCGGATTCGCTGCGATTTACGGCTGCCGAGCAACTGTATACGAACAAATTATTTGACCAGGCTGAAAAGACGTTAGAGCAATATCTGGCCACGGAGGACCAACCTGCTTTTTCCATTGAGGCCTATGCCATGCTCGCCACCATTGCTCGAAACAATAAGATGTCTGAAAAGTCATTACTGTATAGCGACAGTGTGTTGACGCTAGCTCCCAATCGTTATGCAGAAGAGGCCGCTTTGCAAGCCGCCCGAATTAGTTTTTTTGAGCAAAAAAATTATGCGAATGCCACTCTTTATTATGGCAAACTATACACATTGACCGCACTCACCTCAAGTAAACTAGAAGCCTTGCGTGGGCTGCTGCGCGCCCAGTACCAAATGGGAAAACTCGATTCGGCCGCCCGGTGGGGAACACTTCTACTGAACGAAAAAGGGGCCAGCAGCGACGACAAAGCATTGGTCGCCTTGGGAACCGCCAAAAAGTTGACGCAAGCATTCAAAGAAGAAGAGGCGCGTTTTAGTTTACGACAGGTGGTATCGCTGAACAAGGCTTCCCTGGCCGCTGAGGCTCGCTTCGAGATAGCCGCTTCGTTATTTCGAGAGCAACAATATGAGGCTGCCGAGAGGGCTGCTTTCGAGACCATCAATAAGTCCGGATCATACGAAGATTGGGTAACGCGGTCTTACTTGTTGTTGGGCGATATCTACATGGCTCAAAAAGATCTCTTTAATGCAAAGGCTACTTTTCAGAGTGTAAAGGATAATGCCGGTGCTGAGGAGTTTAGAAAAATGGCGGCCGAGAAACTCGAGCAAGTGCAACGGGCCGAGTCCGGTACATCACCTAACCCCCAAAAGAAGACCGATGAAAAATAGATGGATCGCTACGTGCTGCCTTTTTGTTGTAGGTGCGATGCTGCCACAACTGGGTTTAGCCCAGCCGGATACCATTTCTTCGGCTGGGGTTACGATCGTGTCTAGTTTTCGTTCGGTGTTGAAAGAGTCGCCCAAGATCAATTTTTCTGCCGCAGCTCTTTTGGCAGATACGACCCGCCAGGTGTTACCCTATCGCGTTCCCGACCGCCAGCTAATGCTCGATTACTCGGTTCGGTCCGTGCAGCCTCTTGCCTTCGTTATCGATACAGCGAGACCTTTTACCAATCGCGCTTTTGTAAAGGCAGGGTATGGCAACCTGCGCAATCCTTACTTGCGCGCCGCGCTAGACAGGGGAGACGGAATAAATAAAGGGCTCTCGGTGAGCGGGCACTATCTTTCAATGTCTCAACGCCCCGATGCCCGTGACATGCGTTTTTACAGGCTCAGTGAGTGGAAGGCTGATGGATACAAGCGTATCAAGGGGTCGCCGTTCAGCCTATCGTCGTCCATAGGATTCAAGAGAGAAAGCACCCGCAATAACCTTGCCTTTGATTCGTCTCGTGCCATCGCCAGCTTTCCGGACGATTCTGTTCGGCAACAATTTTCATTGCTATCGGCCCAACTACAGTTGCGTTCTATCGCTCCCAACTCCAGTGGCGTTAGTATCGCTCCCGTAATTGGGTTTTACCATTTCTTCGATAACAGAAACAATAACGAGCGCCAACTCAAATTGCAAGCACCCTTACAAAAGCAATTGGGCGAGAACTGGCTTGTTCAAACCGTTTTTTCGCTCGAAGCGCTGCGATATCTTCACCAACGAGGCCCTCTATTGCCTGTTGGCGGCCGCGATACCGTTCTAAAGAATACCTTGTTCTCCATCACACCCTCGGTGCGTTACCAGCAGTCATCTTTTCAACTACAGGCGGCGGTGAGTCCCACGTGGAATCAAGGTCGTTTTGCGGCCTTACCCCAACTGGGTATCACATACGCCTTACCCGGAAAAAAGACCCACGTGCTTGCGGGTTGGGTTGCCAGATGGAATCAGAACAGCTATCGTACATTGGCAACTCAACATCCGTGGATCTGGGCTCCCGCATTTCTTTCGACAAACCGTCACACCGACCGATACTTGGGGGTTAAGGGGCAGGTAACGGCGCGGCTTAGTTACGATCTGCGCGCACATCTCATCGCTGTCGAAGACCAGCCACTTTTTATCAATGATACCAGTCGTGCTCCCCGCAATGTCTTTAAAGTAGTGACTGCAGATAAGTTGAATCAACTGCAATTTGATGCCCGGGTCGATTATAAAGTAGCCGAGCAGTTTTCGTTTTCCTCACAGCTACTTGTGAATCATTTTTATACTATCCAGGGGCAACCGGTTGCGTGGGGCCTGTTACCATTGGAATGGAAAACCTCGGTGCGGGTAGCGCTGAGCGACGAGCTTTGGATGCAGTCCGATCTGGTTCTTTTCAGCGGAGCGCAGAACGTTGATGATCACAAGCGCAATAGCCGTGCCAAGGGGGCGGCCGATCTGAATGCAGGGCTTTCGTATCGGTTGAGTCGGTCCTTGCAACTGTGGGCGCAATTCAATAATCTGTTTAACCAGCCCTACCAGCGCTGGAATCAAAATCCTGTCTTTGGGTTCAATTGTAGCGGCGGCATCGTATTTTCGTTCGACGAAAAAAAGAAGCCTTGAACGATTTGCTCAAAGAATATTTACTATTCAAAAAAAAACTTCCCCTGGCCGGTCTTGGGGTCTTGTATCTGCTACGAGAACCGGCCCGCTTTGATGTAGGGAACAGACAGTTTCTTCCTCCGCACCAGTGCTACGAGTTTCGCAGTGGGATCGTAGCGCCCGTCGCAGAGCTTGTCGATTGGCTCTCGCTCAGGCTGGGGATCGACGCTGCCGATGCAGGTTCTCGATATCAACGGTTTTGTGATGATGCGATGCGTGCCCTGAACCAGCAAAACACACTGTCCTGGAAAGGGTGGGGTGTTTGGAAGAAAGATGAACAAGGCATTGTACAGTTCCAATCCGATAGTAGCGAACTGCCCTTGGCACCTGTTCAGGCCAACAAGGTCATTCGAGACAATGCTGAGCACCAGGTAAGAGTGGGAGAAGACAATAGGAGTTCGGTCGAGATGAGCCAGTTGCTGCAACAGAAAAAAGTTTCTTTTCCTATTGAAAAGCTGGTCACTTGGGTTTGGCTTGCCCTTGCCGTTCTGTGGCTTAGTTGGCACTTTTACCAACACCCGTTTTCAACGAGCTCTTTTGCGAATCCTACACCTGTCAAGGTACAGTCCTCGCTCAAAAACTACCAGGAGTTTTGACCGACATTATTCACTATACCTCCTGCCCAGGGTGCGGTGCCGGTAGTCTTCGCACTGTTTTAACCGTGAAGGATTTCTCGGTTACCCATCAGATGTTCTCGCTTCTCCAATGTCAGGAATGTGGGTTGCGATGTACGCAAGATGCACCGGGTCCCGGTTCTATCTCTCCTTATTACCAATTTGAACAATACATATCGCACAGCAATACCACCAAGGGGTTGGTCAATAAACTTTACCAGGGCGTACGAAAATTCACACTTCGCCAGAAGCGAAATCTCATCGAAAAGGCCAGTGGCTGTAAGGCCGGACATTTATTGGATGTTGGATGTGGTACCGGTGCCTTTGCTGCTACCATGCAGCATGCCGGCTGGACCGTATCGGCCTTGGAGCCCGATGCCGGGGCACGCCATATTGCCAGGGAGCGGTTTGGGGTGCAGGCTTTGGATAGCACCCAGTTATATCAGTTGCCCGAAGCGCAGTTTGATGTAATCACATTGTGGCATGTGCTTGAACACATGCATCAGTTGAAAGACGTGATCACCCAATTACGAAAATTGCTGAAGCCTGACGGCATGCTATTTATCGCCGTTCCTAACTATAGCTCTTTTGATGCCGATACGTTTGGGGAGTACTGGGCTGCCTATGATGTACCGCGTCATCTGTATCATTTTACCCCTCGCTCTATGCGCGCCTTGCTCTCGGTGCATCAATGGGTGGTAACCGAGACGCTGCCGATGTGGTTCGATAGCTTCTATGTTTCGTTGTTAAGCACCGCTTATCGTTCGGGCCGCACTGAATACGTAAAGGCCTTTGTAACGGGGCTCGTCTCGAATCTGAGGGCGCTGGCCGATAGGGAAAAATGCAGTTCGATCATTTATTGCTGCCGTCAATGGCCCCATTGAACCTGGTAGAGCAGGGGCCAGTTCTTTCCGGTCACATACCATTTTTTTTGATCGCTGTCGTAGGCGATCCCATTGGGAACTTCGGTATTGGGATAGCGTTGACGGCACTGTTCCCACAGTTTCGATAGATCGTATTTGGCCACTACCTCTCCGTTGCTCGCATCGATCTTCAGTACATAGGGGTAGGTATATTGATTGGCATAAACATACCCTTCGGCATATTCCAGTTCGTTCAGGTTAAAGCTGGGGCTGCCAGCCTCGGTAACGGTTTGTACGCGCAGTAATTTCATCGAAGCGGGTTCATAGAAAAAAAGATCGCCACTTCCATTGGTCAATATCAAATGGCTGCCATCGTTGGTCAGTCCCCATCCTTCTTTGTCTATCGAGAAGGTACCGATCTTTTTAAAGTTCATATCGTACACAAAGACGGTTTGCTCTTTCCAGGTTAGTTGGTAGATGGTGTCATTCAAGATGGTGATACCCTCTCCAAAATAGGCCTGGTCCAAGGGTAACCGCTGCAATGCTTTTCCGCTCATCAGATCGGTTTTAAGCAGGGCCGAAGCGCCATATTGCCCGGTTCCTTCATAAAGTTGCCCCTTGTACACGACCAAGCCCTGCGTGTAAGAGCTGGTGTCGTGCGCATAGGCGGCCACTACATCCAAACCCGGGGTAGCTACCGCCGGGAACGTGGTTGCCGTCGAATTCTTTTGGTCGTTGTTGTTGCACCCACTCACCGCCAAGCCGGTCAGCAGCAGCGTAAAGCCGCAGGTTCTTTTCAAAGATGGCCTTATCATAGTACCTAAAGGTAGCGCACAATTTTCTGTAAACGAAAAGATGAAAAAAAACTGGCGAGGCAGGCAGCATTTTTACCTGTTCCCTTGCCTTGTGCTTGTTGTTCTTACTGGTCGCAACCAAAAAAACTGGCAATGCAAAAAAAGGGCTCCTTTCTAGGAGCCCTTTTTTTTGGGATCAATTGCGGAATGCTATAGATGTATTGCCTCTCCGTAGGCTACTTCGATGGCGTCTTTTACGCTTTCGCTGATGGTCGGATGGGGGTGTATGGCATTTAACACCTCGTGGTAAGTTGTTTCCAGTTTACGGGCGGTGACGGTCTCTGCGATCAGTTCGGTCACATTGTAACCGATCATGTGCGTGCCGAGCCACTCTCCATATTTTGCGTCGAAGATCACCTTTACAAATCCCTCGGTATGTCCTGCGGCCGATGCCTTGCCACTGGCGCTGAGCGGAAACTTACCCACTTTTATATCGTAGCCGGCCTCTTTGGCTTGCTTCTCTGTATAACCAACCGATGCGATCTCGGGTATGCAGTAGGTGCAACCGGGTACATTATTGTAATCGATGGGCTCTGGCACGTGATGATATTTTTTTTCGTTGTAGGCAATGGCCTCCACACATACAATAGCTTCTTTACTGGCCACGTGAGCCAGGGCCTGGCCGGGCGAGCAATCACCAATAGCATAGATGCCGCTGATATTACTTTGCCCGTATTTATCGACTACGATCTTACCTTTTTCTGTTTTAATACCCAACTCCTCCAAACCGATGCCTTCAATGTTGGCGGCTACACCCACAGCGCTCAGCAGGATGTCAGCTTCGAGCATCACTTCACCTGCAGCGGTCTTTACGGTCGCTTTAACGCCCGCTCCGCTAGTATCGACCTTGGTGACCTCGCTGTTCGTCATGATGTGCACGCCCGCTTTCTTGTACTGCTTCTCTAGTTCTTTAGAAATCTCCTCGTCTTCGACGGGAACGATACGAGATAAATATTCTACGATGGTAACGGTGGTTCCCATGCTATTGTAGAAATAGGCAAATTCCACACCGATGGCACCACTGCCCACGATGATCATCGATTTGGGTTGTTGCGGAAGAACCATGGCTTCGCGATAGCCAATGATCTTTTTACCATCGATGGGCATGGTGGGTAATTGACGGCTTCGTCCTCCGGTAGCGATGATGATATGCTTGCCTTCTACGATCTTTTTTTTGCCATCTTTATCAGTGACTTCGATCTTGCCCTTGGCCGTGAGCTTTCCAAACCCCATCACCACATCGATCTTGTTCTTCTTCATCAGAAATTGAACGCCCTTGCTCATCTTGTCCGCCACTCCCCGGCTACGCTTGATCACCGCATCGAATTGTGGAGTACCGGTTGCTTCTATACCATACTCTTTGGCATGTTTGATATACTCATTGACCTGGGCGCTTTTGAGCAACGCTTTGGTGGGTATACAGCCCCAGTTAAGGCAGACGCCCCCCAGACTTTCTTTTTCAATGATCGCTGTTTTAAGACCCAGTTGCGAGGCGCGAATGGCGGCTACATAGCCACCGGGGCCACTTCCGAGAACAATTACATCGTATGCCATAAGTTGAATAGTGTTAAAGGGTTAACCTGTAAAGGGCTGCGCCCCAAAGGCCCAGCGAGGGCGTAAAGGTACCTTAAAACCTCAAAATCACCAAGGTGGGAGATCCTGGTCGGCAGACTTCCCGGGCCAAAAAAAACTGAGAAATGGTTGCCAATTGCCTGATTTCCCTTACCTTTGCCCTCCCAAAATCGTGTAAACATGGCAAGAGTATGTCAGGTCACCGGAAAGACCCCCATCGGCGGTCACAAAGTGTCCCACTCTAATATCAAGACCAAGCGTCGTTTTCTGCCCAACTTGCAGAAGAAGAAATTTTATTTGGCCGAAGAAGACAAATGGATCACATTGAAACTGTCCACCGAAGCGATCCGTACGATCAATAAGAACGGGTTGTACACGGTGGTCAAACAGTTGCGTGCCCAGGGCGAAAAAATCTAACTATTTAAAGTCAATTTATCATGGCAAAGAAAGGCAACAGAGTACAGGTTATCCTGGAGTGTACCGAGCATAAAACCAGTGGCAAGCCCGGTACCAGCCGCTACATTACGGTAAAGAACAAAAAGAACAACCCTGAGCGTTTGGAGTTAAAGAAGTTCAACCCCATTCTCAAGAAGGTGACCGTGCACAAAGAGATCAAGTAATTTTTTAACGTACCACACAACCATACATCATGGCAAAAGCAGCAAAAACGGCGATCAAGAAAGACCCCAAACAAGCCGCAGAAGCAAAGAACTATACTAAAGTGATCAAGGCTGTTCGCAGTCCCAAGACCGGTGCTTACACCTTCAAGGAGCAAATGGTCCACAAAGACAAGGTAAAGGAGTTTTTGGCTCAAAAGTAATGCCGTTACCCAACCAGGGTCAATAAGAAATGTAGCTGTCATGCTCTTGGCGTGGCGGCTTTTTTATTTACGTTAGTTTTGTCCTTACTTAGATACGCTTTTACTATGGGCTTTTTCGATAAACTATTTGGAAGAAAAGAAAAGGAGTCGCTGGACCAGGGTTTACAAAAGACTCGCGAGGGTTTTTTAGCAAAACTTGCCCGCGTCGTGAGCGGAAGATCTACCGTAGATGCCGATCTGCTGTCGGATCTGGAAGAGGCGCTGATCGGGGCTGATGTAGGAGTTCAGACCACTACCAAGATCATAGACAGGATCGAAAAAAGGGTAGCTGCCGACAAATATATGGATCCGGCAGAACTCAATTCAATACTTAAAAATGAAATCGAGGAGATTCTCGTAAGTAATAAGAATTCAGCATTATATAGCTTTAGTGAGCCTCTTCCCACTACCCCTTATGTTGTTCTGGTAGTCGGGGTAAACGGGGTTGGAAAGACCACTACCATCGGTAAGTTGGCCCATCAATTCAAACAAGCCGGAAAGCAGGTTCTATTGGGTGCCGCCGATACCTTTCGGGCGGCTGCGGTCGATCAATTGACCATTTGGAGTGAACGGGTGGGTGTTCCCATCGTAAAGCAATCCATGGGCAGTGATCCGGCTGCCGTGGCTTTCGATACTGTTCAGAGTGCCGTAGCCCGCCAATCGGACGTAGTGTTGATCGATACGGCCGGGCGGCTTCATAATAAAGCACATTTGATGGAAGAACTTGCCAAGATCAGGCGTGTTATTCAAAAAACCATTCCCGGTGCCCCGCACGAAGTATTGCTTGTGTTGGATGGGTCTACCGGGCAAAATGCGCTAGAGCAGGCTCGCCAGTTTACCGCGGCCACCGAAGTAACAGCGCTGGCCATCACCAAGCTCGATGGTACGGCCAAGGGTGGGGTGGTGCTTGCCATTGCCGACCAGTTTAATATCCCTGTTAAATTCATTGGAGTAGGAGAGCAAATGGACGATCTATTGGTCTTCGAAAGAAAAGCTTTTGTGGATAGTCTCTTTACCTGGCAAACCCATCAAGCATGAGAACCCGCAACCGACAAGGCAATAAGATCAATATCATTACACTGGGATGCAGCAAGAATATGGTCGACAGCGAAGTGCTGAGTGGACAGCTGGCCGCCAATGATATGGAAGTGGTACACGAGAATAAGAAGTCGGATCACAACATCGTCGTGGTCAATACCTGTGGATTCATCGACAAGGCCAAAGAAGAGAGTGTCAATACCATTTTACGACAGGTCGAACTCAAGAAAAAAGGTAAACTCGATAAGGTGTATGTGACTGGATGTTTGAGCGAACGATACAAAAATAATCTGGAGGCCGAGATTCCCGAGGTGGATGCTTATTTCGGTACCATGGAGTTGCCGTTGTTGCTAAAGGAACTTGAAGCCGATTACAAGACCGATCTGTTGGGCGAAAGGCTGTTGGCTACTCCCAAGCACTATGCCTATATGAAGATCTCGGAGGGTTGTAATCGTACTTGCTCCTTTTGCGCCATTCCGCTCATGCGCGGGCAACACCTTAGTAAGCCCATCGAGGTGTTGGTCGAAGAGGCGCGCAGCTTGGTCAAAAAAGGAGTGCGTGAGATCATGTTGATCGCCCAAGAGCTCACGTACTATGGCCTTGATCTCTACAAAAAGCGGATGCTGCCCGATTTGCTGCATCGGCTGGCCGATATCGAAGGGCTGCAGTGGATTCGCTTGCATTATGCGTATCCTTCTAAATTTCCCTTGGAGATCATCGATGTAATGCGCGAACGACCTAACATCTGCAATTACCTCGATATGCCATTGCAGCACGCATCCGATCCTATGTTAAAAGCTATGAAGCGGCAAATTACCCGCGCCGAAATGGATGAACTGGTCTATTCGATTCGAGAGCGATTGCCCGGTATTTGTTTGCGCACTACCCTCATCGCAGGCTTTCCGGGCGAGAGGGAGGCCGATGTAGCAGCACTCAAAGATTTTTTAACTCTTCATCAATTCGATCGAGTGGGCATTTTTACCTATTCGCACGAAGAAGATACGTCGGCCCATCAGTTGGTCGACGATGTACCCACTGACGAAAAGGAAAGAAGGGCGCAAGAGATCATGGAACACCAGCAAGAAATTTCTTTCTTGCTCAATCAACAAAAAGTTGGTAAGGAGTTCAGGGTGCTGGTCGATAAAAAAGAGGCGGGTCGCTACTTGGCCCGCACGGAGTTCGATTCGGTCGAGGTCGATAATGAGGTGATTATTCATACCTCTCAAAAACTAGTCATTGGCGATTTTGTGAATGTTCGTATTACCAAGGCATATGATTTTGATCTTGAGGCCGAGTTCGTATAAGCCGGTTCAGCAGTGTCTCGCTGCTATTTTCTGACGTATATTAGCGAAAACAGTTTTACATGCAATGTCAATGGTTGGGCGTTTATCCGGCCTTACTTACCCCCTTTACAAAAGACGATCAACTCGATCTGAACATCTTCGAAAAGAATTTGCAGGCCCAGTTACAGGCAGGTGTACACGGCGTTATCATTGGGGGATCGTTGGGAGAGGCCAGTACGATCTCTGAAAGTGAGAAAGAGGCCATGGTGCGTTGTGCCTTGACCCTTTGCGCCGGAAAGATCCCTGTTGTGGTCAATATTGCCGAGTCGGTTACCCATGAGGCCATTCGATTGGCCGGACTAGCGAAAGCTTGGGGGGCTAATGGGTTGATGCTGCTTCCGCCCATGCGCTACCGCTCCGATGATCGCGAAACCATTCAATACTTTCGCTCCGTAGCCATGGCTACCGACTTGCCTATCATGATCTATAATAACCCCGTAGATTATAAGATCGATTTTCGCCCGGAGCTCTTTGATGCGTTACTTGATTGCCCAACCGTAACAGCGCTCAAAGAAAGTTCAAGGGATGTAACTAATCTGACCCGCATGCTGAACCGTTTTGGCGACCGTTTTAAAATTCTTTGCGGGGTCGATACCCTGGCTCTCGAGGAGTTGTTGCTGGGGGCCCATGGGTGGGTAGCCGGATTGGTGGATGCTTTTCCAAGAGAGACCATGGCTATCTGGCAGCATGTACAGCGTGGCGAATACGAGGAGGCCCGGACCATTTACCGATGGTTTATGCCCTTACTGGAACTCGATATCCATCCCAAGTTGGTTCAATATATCAAGCTGGCCGCACAAGAGGAAGCGATCGGTAGCGAATATGTTCGTGCGCCACGCCTTTGTCTGGCCGAAGAGGAGCGAAGTCGCATTTTGTCATTGATCAGGAGCGCTGTGGACAAACGTCCGATCCCACTAACTGTGTAAGTCAATAAAATTTTATATGCCCTATTCCGATACGTCACGCCCCGAACTATTGCAAGCCATAGCAGCTGCGCAATCGGCATTCTCTTTTTATAAGAGCTGTTCCTTGCAACAGCGTTTTGACTTATTGGCGGCCATCGCCGAAGAATTAAAAAATAGTAGCGAGGCGTTGATTGCTGCAGCTATGCGAGAGACTCATTTGCCCGAGGCACGATTAAAGAACGAGTTGGGTCGAACTGTTTTTCAACTTCAAAGTTATGGCGCTGCCGCTGCCGCTGGTCGCTGGCTCGATGCCACCATCGAAACAAGACCCAATGCGGCGGGTGCCGCGATCAACCTGCGAAAGACGCTGGTGCCATTGGGACCCGTGGTGGTCTTTGGCGCCAGTAATTTTCCATTTGCCTATTCTACGGCCGGTGGTGATACGGCTAGTGCCTTGGCCGCCGGTTGCACGGTTATCGTCAAAGCACATCCGGCCCACCCCGAAACGTCAACGATCGCTGCCGAGGCCAATGCAAAAGCGGTAGAAAAGCACCAACTTCCTGCCGGGGTGTTTCGTCATGTGTATGGTGCGGCCTTTTCGGTGGGAGAAGAATTGGTGAAACATCCGTTGGTCAAAGCCGTTGGATTTACCGGCTCGCTGCGAGGCGGTAAACAACTTTTTGATTGGGCGCAGCAGCGAAAAGATCCCATTCCTGTATTCGCCGAAATGGGAAGTGTCAATCCTGTTTTTTTATTGCCCGGACAATTACAGGCCCAAGCGTCTTTCTG
>JBJTFT010000109.1:0-3223 GCA_046093525.1 Sphingomonadales bacterium
ATATCACCCTGGTGGGACGCGATAAGACCTATGCCCCCGTCGTTACTTTCTCGATCAAAGAAAGCGATGCCATCACGGCCGAATCGCAAAACCTACGCGAAGAAACCTACAAGTATTTTGCCATTACCAAAGAGATCGAAGTGATCCGGAATTTTGTGGATGTACAACGCTTTAGCCGCAAACCCATCGATGCCTTTCGAAAAGCCATTGCACCCAATGGAGAAAAGCTTTTATTGCATGCATCGAACTTTAGAAAGATCAAACGGGTTACCGATGTGGTCCGCATATTTGCCAATGTAAAAAAAGAACTTCCGGCCAAGTTATTGTTTGTAGGAGACGGACCCGAGAGAAGTACGGCCGAAGACCTGAGTCGCGAGCTGGGCGTTTGCAACGATATTTTGTTTGTGGGTAAGCAAGAACAGATGGAAGATATATTGGCCATTGCCGACATCTTCTTGCTTACCTCTGAATACGAAAGTTTTGGACTAGCCGCCCTCGAAGCGATGGCAGCCGGCGTGCCGGTCATCTCAACCGATGCCGGCGGACTGGCAGAGATCAACATTCACAAGCAAACAGGCTTCTTGAGCCCCGTGGGCGATGTAGCCACCATGAGCAGCTATGCATTACAACTCTTAAAAGACGAAAAGTTACTGAGCACCTTTAGAAAAAAAGCACACCAGCAGGCCTTACAATTCGATATCAATACCGTGATACCCACGTACGAGAAACTCTACGAGCGATTTCTTGCTAATAAATAATTGAACGTGCGCGTTACTTGCGCAACCATGCCTGCGGATCGATCTTGCGGGCTTCCATGGTCAAGATAAAATCAATTTGTCCGCCATTACCCTCATCGTCACGACCTGTTTTGCCAATTACCTGGCCGGTCTTTACGATACTGCCTTTTTCTACGCTAACGTTAGATAGGTTGCTATAGGTAGAAAAATACTTTCCATGACGAATGGTTACGGCCATGCCGTCTCCCAAATTATAAACGCCCCGTACCTCTCCGTTAAAAACAGCCTTTACATTCGAACCGGCCGATGGGGTGGCAATAGTGATGCCGGGATTATCGATAGTGAGTAAGGTGTTTTCGATCTTGTTATCGCCAAACTTAAGCACCACGATTCCATTGTCTACCGGCCAGGGAATCTTATATCGGTTGGCTTCGAAGCTGCTATTGAGCGCCACGTCGCTGGCATTAAGATCGAGATAGCTATCGGGTCGCTTAATGGGCTCATTGCGCTTAGAGGTCGACTCGACCGCACCGCCTGCAGAGGCAAGGGGCTTGCTGCCCGCCGTGGCAGAAACAGGAGCCGTAGTGGGTTTAGATCCGGCCGATACGGTGGCTCCTCCGGTGGCCGCCGCAGTTGCTGCAGCGGCCTTCTTTCTTTCTTCGGCCTCTTTTTTGGCTAACTCAATTTCTCGACGCACCACGGCCAACACTGCATTTTGCAGATCTCGGTCACGTTTCTTCTTGGCGGCAATCTGTCGTTCGAGTTCCCTTTCGCGACTCTTGAGCTGGTTGACTACCGCACTTTTTTCTTTTTTCTGAATGGCCAACTCCTCGACCTGCTTCGTTTGTTTGTCGAGTGCCTCGTTCTTTTGCTCTTTGCGGACCAGCTGTTGCTTTCTGCGTTGACCGATCAATTCTTGCGTACGGTAGATATTCGCCACCTGCTTTTCGCGATAGTCACGATAGCTTTTTAAATATGATATCCGTTTGACAGCATCGTTAAAGCTATTGGCCGAGAAGATAAAGTTCACATAATCGTAATTGCTTCTGTTCTTATAGGCATAGGCAACAGAACGGGCATATTGAACCCGTAAGGTATCGAGCTGTTTATTGAGACGGTAGATCTCTAATTCACTCAGATAAATATCATCGTCAATGGACCTGATCTCGCGGCTGATACTCCCAATGTAACGCTCTTGTAAAGAGATCTTGCGGTTGAGCACATTGAGCTGGCTGAGGGTTTGTTTTTTTTGCCCTTTGACCGATTCGTAGAGTTGTTGAATTTCCTTTAACTCTTTTTGGATCTCTTGGCGCTCCTTTTCCATGGCCGATTTATCGGCAGGAGGTTGTGCTCCGGCCACAAAGGCAAGCCCAATGAACAGTATTATTAGAAAAGGCAGTGATCGGTACATGAAACGGTTATAACGAATGCCTGCAAAATAAATTTTATTGCTCAATCGCGGCGATAATTTTTAGGCACACTGAACGGAAAACTTAACGTTTCATTAAAGGTGTATTGTTTGTATCGAATCTCTACATTGAGCTTCTTTTTTTCGGATACCGCTATGTTTCGCTTAAGCGAAAAAGGAAACCCGGCTTTGTTCTCGTACTCACCGTACAGCAAGAAGCTGGTTCGATTACGCACTTCGTCGAGATCATCGAATTTGGCACTCTGCAATAATTTATCGGTCTCACCAATGGTAAAAAGCAATTTAAAGAAGGCATTGACGCCATGCAGCGAGATCGTTCCCGGGCCCCTGCTGTAAGACGTAAACGTAGAATCAAAAAAGACCGGATTGCCGACTAGAAGCTCTTGTAACGAGAACAAATCGAGAGGAAGGGCCGTAATCTCGCGCAAATAAGCTACGCTGCGAGCTATATAGACCTTATTCTGTTTATCGAGCAACTTTACCGAATCGCGGGTAATGTACGCGCGCAATCCCTCAATACCCAGCAAGGCGGTCAACGAAGCCCAGATCACACTGTCTTTGTAAATACGCAGTTGAGCATTCACGCTCAGCCTCTTTCCATCCCCTTCTTCGTAATCTACATCCATCTTAGCATTGAAGGTGGTATAGTTGATACGACGAGCGGTCAGTTGTCGGTAATTATCCTGAATAAAAGCAATGGAATCGAGGCGGGCCCGTTCGCGCGAAAGATCTTCGGCCGATATCGTATCTTTTTTTACGATCGCCGTCTGAATGGTCTTGGTGGCTCTGCAAGAACAAAGAAACCCAACAATTATACACAAGAGTAGTAGGCGAATAGACATAAAGATTATTGTAGACCGGTATGGCCAAATCCGCCTTGGCTGCGGATGGTTTCGGAAAGTGCTGTTTCGGTGCTCCACTCGGCACGAGATACCTGTTGCAATACCAATTGAGCAATGCGATCACCAGGCTGTATACATTGCTCCTGGCCGGAGAGATTGATTAAAATAACCCCGATCTCGCCACGGTAATCAGCATCGATGGTGCCGGGGCTGTT
>JBJTFT010000110.1:0-7185 GCA_046093525.1 Sphingomonadales bacterium
CCTGTATTCCTCATCCGGATACGTGGACCTTTGTGCTCAGCAGCACCACCGATACGTGGGGCGTAGCGCCAGAAAAAAATACCGATGTAACGCGATTCGAAGTTCCCGTTACCAAGACCGGCCTGGCCATCGAATACTTTACCATGGTCTTTCAAGAAAAAGAAGAGAAGGCCGAGCTAGTGGTGGCATGGGAAAATTGGGAAGCAAGAATTCAATTTAAATTTTGAAAAATATGGCATCACCAGAAAAAAAATGGGGCAATAATACCGTGTTCGTGCATGCAGGTGCCCACCCCGATCCGTCGACCGGAGCCATCATGACCCCGATCTTTCAAACCTCTACCTACGTACAAGAGGCTCCTGGTGTAAACAAAGGATTTGAATATGCCCGCAGCCAAAATCCAACCCGTAAAGCGCTAGAAGAAGCAATTGCCTTACTCGAAAAAGCCAAGCACGGGCTGGTATTCAGTAGTGGGGTCGCTGCCACCGACGCTGTTATCAAACTACTCAGCGCCGGAGATGAAGTAATTTGTGGCAATGACATGTACGGTGGCACCTATCGTTTATTTACCAAGATCTTCTCCCGTCTGGGCATCGTATTTCATCAGGTCAATACCACACAACTAGACGAGATCAAAAAATCGATCAATGCAAAGACCAAACTCATCTGGATCGAAACGCCCACGAATCCGTTGATGAACATCTCTGACATTGCAGCCATCGCGTCGTTGGCAAAGGAAAATGGCATCCTGCTGGCCGTAGACAATACGTTTGCCTCTCCTGCCTTGCAACAACCCCTTACGCTCGGCGCCGATATTGTCATGCACTCGGCAACAAAATATTTAGGCGGGCACAGTGACGTTATTCAAGGAGCGCTGGCTGTCAACAGCGATGAATTACGTGAGCAACTCTTCTTTATACAAAAAAGCAGCGGTGCCGTTCCCGGACCCATGGATTGCTTTTTGGTCTTGCGCGGCATCAAGACTCTGGGGCTTCGCATGAAGGCGCATTGCGACAATGGCGCGCTGGTCGCCGCGTGGCTGATCAATCATCCAAAAGTAGAAAAAGTATATTGGCCCGGGTTCGAGACACATCCCGGACATACCATAGCCAAACAACAAATGCAAGGATTCGGAGGAATGATCTCGTTCGAATTAAAGGATAACGATCCGGCCGCTACGCAAAAAGTATTGTCTGCCACAAAACTTTTCTCACTGGCGGAGAGTTTGGGTGGTGTGGAATCATTGATCAATCATCCCGCCACCATGACACATGCCTCCATTCCGCGCGAAGAGAGGCTACGCAACGGCCTTTCGGATAAACTGATCCGGTTGAGCGTTGGAATTGAGGATGCCACTGACCTGATCGAAGATCTGGCGACCGCCATCGGCTAAGCTGCCAAAAGAATATTGTCCCCGTAGCGCAAGGCTAGGACCGCTTTTCGAACTGAAGCGCCCTGACCTTTTCTTTGTCTTCTTTTTCGTTCTTAAGGTCGAACATGGTATCGAATACCATATCCCAGAGTGTGGAGCTGACACCAAACCCATGGTGTTCGTTTTTGTAATGATGCAAATGGTGATTGCGCCACAGGGGCTTCATCCATTTGAACGGAGGGTTCCACGCATGGATCGCATAGTGCATGGAAGCATACAGCAGGTAGCCCAATAAAAATCCGGGAAAGAACAGCAGGGCATGTGGCCCCATCAATAAAAAAAAGGTTCCGTAAAGAACGGTAGCGAACAAGATGCTGGGCAACGGGGGCATAAAGAGTCGCTGTCGATCGCGCGGATAATGATGATGGTTGCCATGCATGGTATACACTATTTTAGTGGCTAACGGCGTTTTAGGCACCCAATGGAATATGAAACGATGCGCGATATACTCAAAAAAGGTCCAGCAGAAAATTCCCAACAGAAAGTATAACCACAAAGAAGAAACGGAAAACCCGTGACGAGCATAGGCCAGATAAGGCAGATAAAATAGCACAGGCAGATACATGCCCCAAATGACCAATGGATGGGCTTTGGTAAGCGCTTCGAGAAAATCACTCTTAAAGAGACGGGCTTGTCCCTTATTGTGTATTTTTTCAAATTCCATGGCGCAAAGATAATACGCAAAGCGAAAATTTTAAGATGACCATGGTCATAACAACTTCTTAAAATCGCGTTAACCTTGTTACCTTAGCGGCAGCGAAATGCCCCCCTATGAAACTGCTCAGTTATCAGCGAGAAGACAGAGAACAATTAGGCGTGCTCATCGACGGGCATCTCTATGACATGGAGTTACTGCACCCCGAGCTTCCGGGCAGCATGAATATGTTCCTCAACTATTGGGACGATTTTTTCCCTTTGGCGCAAGCTGCCGAACGAATGATAGGCGAAGGAGGACCCTTTGCCAAAAAAGGGACTCCTATCTCCCAAGTAAAATTACTGGCCCCCGTTCCCTTTCCGCCTTCTTGTCGGGATGGCTATGCCTTTCGCCAGCACGTAGCTGCCGCCCGTCGTAACCGAAAAGTGGACATGATCCCGCAATTTGACGAGTACCCCATCTTTTATTTTACGAATCATCATAGTATACAGGGGCCTGGGCCCATTCGTTGCATGCCCGATCATTTCGAAAAACTCGATTTTGAGCTCGAAGCTGCCATCGTGATCGGCCGGCCCGGTCGCAATATCCGTGCCAGCGAAGCTGACCAGCACATAGCCGGTTTAATGATCATGAACGACATGAGCGCAAGAACCCTGCAGATGGAAGAGATGCTATTGAACCTGGGTCCCGCCAAGGGAAAAGACTTTTCTACGGTCATCGGGCCATGGTTAGTAACCCTCGATGAGCTGCAACAATTCGAGACCAACGCCAAGCCTGGTCATATCGGAAAGAGCTGGAACCTCGCCATGCGATGCACTGTCAACGGGAAACAAGTAAGCCAGGGTAATTTGGGTGATATGGACTGGACCTTTGCGGAGATCATTGAACGCGCCTCTTATGGAGTAGACCTCTACCCCGGTGATGTGATCGGCAGCGGTACAGTGGGAACCGGGTGCTTTTTAGAATTGAACGGTACCGGAAAATTACAGGACCCAAACTATGTCGAGCAATGGTTACAACCTGGCGATACCGTCGAGATGACCATCGATGCGTTAGGAACGTTAACCAATAGTATTGTGAAAGAAGAAACGGATTGGAGTATTTTAGGTCAGAAAAAAAATCAGTCGCATTAATATGCTCTTCGACCTGTCTCAATTGACCACCGTTGACAAGCAATACTATCTGCAACAAATCGTGGCACCGCGGCCTATTTGTTTTGCCTCCACCATCGATAAAGAAGGGCATGTGAATCTGAGTCCGTTCAGTTTCTTTAATGTTTTCTCTGCGCAACCACCTATCGTTATTTTTTCTCCGGCCCGCCGCGTTCGGGACAATACCACCAAGCATACCCTCGAAAATGTTCAAGAAGTACCGGAGGTAGTCATACACATGGTTACCGAAGACATGGTACAACAACAATCGTTGGCAAGTTGCGAGTACCCTCGTACGATAGATGAATTTCATAAAGCGGGCTTTACGCCCGAGCCGGCGCACACGGTGCGGCCTCCGATGATCAAGGAGTGTAAAGTCAAGATGGAATGTCGCGTGCAAGAGATCAAACCGCTGGGCAACGAGGGTGGGGCCGGCAACCTTGTCATTTGTGAGGTGTTGATGCTGCACATCGATGACAGCTTACTGGATAGCGATAAAAAAATGGATCCGCGTCGCTTACCACTGGTAGCTCGTTTAGGAGGAGATTGGGTATACCGTGGTCAATGAGCAAAGTCTTTTTCAAGTAGCCAAGCCTAATACACAACTTGGGATGGGCGTAGACACGCTTCCGACTTCCATACGAAACAGCCGGATTTTTTCTGGCAATGACCTTGGTCAGTTAGCCAATTTTACCCGCATACCCGATGTGGATCCAACCTTTGAGGATGCCCATCTTAAACAGATCATCCAATACTTCTCGATCAACCCAGAAGAGATGGAAAACGAACTGCACCTGTATGCAAAGGAGCGCTTACGGCAGGGTGAGGCAGCTGCAGCTTGGCAGATCTTGCTGGCCGGGTAGTGGCTTGCAGCAGGACGAATTAGCGGGTAGGGAGGACTCAATTCAATTAAAATATTGATTTACAAATACTTATTAAGAAATAGTGTTTTCAATGCATCGATTGCAGATTAGCAAAACCTAAATATCTTTGCGCGTAACGGCCTAAGGGATAAATTCTTAACTTAGGTAATCGTTATCAAACGAACCAAACAGACTGATATGAAAAAACTGTGTTTACTGTTGGCCTCTGCTACAGCCTTGCTTTCTTTTCCCTCTTTTGCCCAAAAAGCCAGTGTTGGCTTTAGCGGTGGTGTAACCTTGGCTAATCAATACGGAAAGAAAGGCGGAAAACTGATTACCGACGATCAGAAGATCGGGTATACCGTAGGCCTGGAAATGGATGCCCCTATGTGCAAAGGAAAATTCAGTTTTCACCCTGGTCTTTTTTACACGCAAAAGGGCCGTATCGAAAATGTAAACTTTAAAGAAAAAACCTATTGGAGTCTTCGTTATGCAGAGTTACAAGCGAACTTCCTGTACAATATGACACATAAGAAGACCAATACCTTCTATGTGGGTGGCGGTCCTGCTTTTGCGGTCGATCTTCCTTCCTTTGCCGAGTCTCGCTTGCTGAACGGTGATCCGCTGTTGAGTAACGATTTCGTAAAAAATGGAAAACGTTCTGTGAACTTTGGCACACTGTCCAGTTCTGATTTTGTCGGACCCGACTGGGGTGTTAACCTTATGCTGGGTTATCGCTTGGCCAACGGCTGGTCTGTAGGATACAACTATACCATTGGTCTTCGCAACATCAATTCCAATGCTACCGGAAGTGACGGACTGCGTAATCACTTTATGGGATTGCGCATTGGCTACCTGGTTAAGAATAAATGATATTCCCCGCTATAGCGGGACTACGAAAGCCTCCTGTAACGGGAGGCTTTCGCTTTGTAAGCACCTGGCGAAACAATAACTTTGCGCACGAAACAATGTGGCACTCATGAGTCTTTCGAATCTTTCTGAACAAGAGCAATTGCGACGCGAAAAACTGGCCGAGCTTATTATGATGGGTATCGAGCCTTACCCCGCTGCGTTGTATCCGGTCAATAGTTTTTCGGTTGATATCAAGGATAATTTTTGTGATGAAAATGCGGGGGCCTTTGCCAATTGCTGCGTAGCGGGCCGTATTATGAGTGTTCGTGATATGGGTAAGGCCAATTTTGCAGTCCTACAAGACACCAAGGGTCGTATTCAACTCTACATAAAACGCGAAGAGATCTGTCCGGGCGAAGACAAGTCCCTTTATGATGTTGTTTGGAAAAAGCTGCTTGATATCGGTGATATCATCGGTGTAAAAGGGTATGCGTTTCGTACCAAGACCGGCGAGATTACCCTTCATGTAAAGGAACTTACCCTCCTGAGCAAATCGCTGCGTCCGCTGCCTATCGTCAAAGAGGCCGAAGGTCAAACCTTCGATGCCGTAACAGATCCCGAGTTCAAATACCGTCAGCGGTATGCCGACCTGATCATCAATCCTACTGTTCGAGAAACATTCATGAAAAGAACCAAGCTGATCAATTCGATCCGAGCGTTTTTAAATGAGCGGGGCGCACTAGAAGTCGATACTCCCGTATTACAATCGATTCCCGGTGGTGCCGCTGCGCGCCCTTTTATTACACATCACAATGCGCTGGATATTCCACTCTACCTACGCATTGCTAACGAACTTTACTTAAAGCGTCTTATTGTGGGCGGATTCGATTGGGTATACGAGTTCAGTCGCAACTTTCGCAACGAAGGCATGGATCGTACGCACAATCCCGAATTCACCATTCTGGAATTTTACACCGCGTATAAAGATTATTTCTGGATGATGGAAACCACCGAACAATTGCTCGAGCGCGCCGCTCTTGATGTTTGTGGCCATACTGAAGTACCTGTAGGAGAGAGGACCATTTCGTTCAAGGCTCCTTTTAAGCGGATCACGATCTTTGATGCCATTCAAGAACATACCGGCATTGACGTAAGCAAGATGAACGAAGAGCAACTTCGCTCTGTATGCAAGCAACTGCATATTGGTGTTGACCCCACGATGGGTAAGGCCAAACTGATCGATACCATCTTTGGTGAGAAATGCGAAAAACAGTACATCCAGCCAACGTTTATTACAGACTACCCGGTCGAGATGAGTCCGCTCACCAAAAAACATCGCACCCAACAAGGACTCGTAGAGCGCTTTGAGCTGATGATCAATGGTAAAGAAGTAGCCAATGCGTATAGTGAGTTGAACGACCCCGTCGATCAACGCGAGCGTTTCGAAGAGCAAGCGCAATTAGCGGCCCGTGGTGATGATGAAGCCATGTTCATCGATCAAGATTTTTTACGGGCGCTCGAATACGGAATGCCGCCCACCGCCGGTATTGGATTTGGTATTGACAGACTTTGCATGCTTCTCACCAATAGTCCTTCTATACAAGATGTACTGCTATTTCCGCAAATGC
Source organism: Sphingomonadales bacterium (assembly GCA_046093525.1). Lineage (GTDB taxonomy): Bacteria > Bacteroidota > Bacteroidia > Chitinophagales > Chitinophagaceae > JJ008. The sequence goes on from JBJTFT010000110.1 coordinate 6,582, forward strand.
GGCCCGAGAAGACACAGGCAGATCAACACCCAGATCAACAGGCAGCGGATCTATAGAGTTACTCCACAAAAAGATCAGTATATAACTGCGCACCTGGCACTACCGAATAACCCGACAGGTCGGTAATTCCCTCTTTGGCCAATACGGCTTCGTCAATAAATAGATTACCAGTACAAGTCGCAGCGGATTGCCGTAAAATATAATACGCCGCATCGGCGATTATCTCCGGTGTCCGACTCATGTTAGCCAAGGCTTGTCCACCTAAGAGATTACGAACGGCAGCGGTATCGATCGAGGTACGGGGCCACAGCGAATTAGCGGCAATACCGGCCTCTTTGAATTCGGCGGCCCAGCCGAGTGTCATTAAACTCATATTGTACTTGCTCATGGTATAGGCCACATGTCCCTTGAGCCACTTAGATCGCAGATCGATAGGAGGAGACAGCGTTAGAATATGCGAATTGGTTCCCTTACGCAAAAAAGGGATACAAGCCTTGGTCATCAAAAAAGTACCGCGCACATTGATATCGTGCATCAGATCGAAGCGCTTGGCTTCGGTCTTTTCGGTATCGGTAAGAGAGATGGCGGACGCATTGTTTATGAG
>JBJTFT010000111.1:0-3556 GCA_046093525.1 Sphingomonadales bacterium
GTCGCCCTGCGCAGCCTCGTCTTCGAGGGGCTCAGATAAGACCAGTGGAATAGCGTGCTTTTTTAGAAGGGCAAACCACTTGATCATTTTTTTACGATCACTGTCGTAGACGCGCTCATGATCCATATCGGGATATACCTGATCAAAATACTTTTTGATAGCATTTGTGTCTTTATCGTCGGGTAGCGTAACGCTCGCTTTTTCCATGGCGTGGAATACATCGATCAGATTCACATTGTCACGAATGGTATAGACCTCGATACTTTCAAGATGAGAGAACTGGTGTATACGAGTAGAAACAAATTTGGTGCTCTTATCGTCGAGCGAGCGCACAATTCCACCATCTGACTTGCTGCTCATCAGTTCAAAAAGTCCGGGAAGCCCTGTTACGGCCACTAACTTGCCATATTCCATATTAGTAGTATATTAGATAGCGCAAGTTACTTTAGTTGTCGCAATTATTGCTCTTAAAATATACCACTATGAAGAAGCTTTTATTTGTTTTCTCGTTTACGATTTTATCGCTGACTGCCGTTATGGCCCAGCCACCGGGCGGTGGGGGCGGTTTTCAACGCAGAACGCCGGCCGAGCGCGTAGCAGTCATTCATCAAAAATTAGATAGCGCCTTCAAATTAGATGCGGTACGACTTGCGTTAATAGACACTACACTTACGGTACTGTATAAAAAACAAGATGCCCGCATGCTGGAGATCAGAGAAGCGGCCATGGCCGGAGAAAGACCCGATCCGGAAGCATTGCGCGAAGAGATGAAAAAGTATAACGATGCGCAAGAAGAGATCATAAAGGCTGTTCTCACGGCCGAACAATTTACGATTTGGAAAGATCAGATCGTACCTGCCATGCGTCCGGCTCGCCCTATGGGAATGGGTGGTGGCGGAGGCGGTGGAAGAAGGATCGATCAATGAGCCGCCAGCCAATTAGGTCCTGACCCACATTCAGCGATTACGGGCACTCCGTTTGGAAGAGGCATCGCAAGTTGCATGCCATCTATAATCAGCTGAGTCAGTGCATTTACTTCGCTATGATGCGCATCGAATATCAATTCGTCGTGCACTTGTAAGATCATTTTACTTTTTAGGCCAGCCTGTTTTATGCTATGATGGATCTTGTGCATAGCAATCTTAATCATATCGGCTGCACTCCCTTGTATAGGTGAATTGATAGCATTGCGCTCGGCGAATCCGCGAACGGTAAAATTAGAGGAGTTGATATCGCGTAACCAACGCTTACGTCCCATTAAGGTCTCTACATAGCCATTGTCTTTAGCGAACTTGATGGTACTGTCCATATATTCCTGAATACCCGGAAACTCACGCTTGTAATTAGCGATGATCTCTTTTGCCTCGGTGCGAGAAATTCCCAAATTATCGGCCAGTCCAAAAGCACCCTGTCCATAGATGATCCCAAAGTTGACGCTCTTGGCCTTGTAACGCATTTCTTTTGTTACCTCACTCTCGGCTACATTATAGACCCGAGCAGCAGTGGCGGTATGAATATCCTTGCCCTCTCTGAAAGCGGCGCACATATTGGTATCACCACTGATGGCCGCCACAATACGAAGTTCGATCTGGGAGTAATCGGCGGAGATCAGGGTAAAATCGCTGCTACGCGGAATAAACGCTTTTCTGATCTCGCGACCTCGCTCGGTACGAACGGGAATATTTTGCAAATTCGGATTGTTACTCGACAAGCGCCCTGTTACGGCCACGGCCTGTGCATACGACGTATGCACTCTCCCGGTCTTGGGATTGATCAATAAAGGGAGCGCATCTACATAGGTAGATTGCAACTTGGTCAGCTCCCTGAAGGTTAAGATGTCTTCGGCTATACGGTGTCCCTTAGCGGCCAGCTTGGTCAATATATCTTCTCCTGTTTGGTACTGCCCTGTTTTTGTTTTTTTGGCATCGGGATCGAGTTGTAACTTATCGAACAACACTTCGCCCAATTGCTTAGGCGAGGCCAGATTAAAACGAACACCGGCTTCTTTATAAACAGCCTCTTCGGCTATTTTGGCTTCTTTTTCTAACGTAACGGAATACTCCTGTAAAAATTCTTTATCGATCTTGATCCCCTCGTATTCCATATCGGTAAGTACCCGAATAAGCGGTAACTCCACCTCTTGGAAGACCCTTGATACTCCCGCTTTTTCTACCCGAGAAACGAACTGTTGTTTTAATTGAAGCGTAATATCGGCATCCTCCCCCGCGTACTCTTTGACTTTTTCTACCTCCGCATCGCGCATGGTAAGTTGATGCTTCCCTTTTTTGCCGATCAGTTCTTCGATCGGCACAGGCACGTACCCAAGAAACTTCTCACTAAGGTCGTCCATGCTGCGTTTTCCTTCAGGCTCAAAGACATAATGCGCCAGCATGGTATCGTATAGCGATCCGGTCGGTTCAATACCATACCACTTTAATACCAGCAGGTCGTATTTGATATTATGACCGATCCAGATTTTGGTAGCATCTGAAAATAAAGGAGCAAATTGTTGTAGCAGATCGCGTGTTTCTGCTTGATCGACCGGGCAGGGCACATACCAGGCCTTTCCAGGTGTAACGGAAAAACTAAGCCCCACCAATTCGGCAAGATTAGCATCGATATTCGTAGTCTCTGTATCAAAACAGATCTCTGAACAACCTTTCAGCTGCTCCACCAATTCGGATATAGCTTTATTACCGGTCATCAATCGATAATCGTGCGCTGTATTGGAGATGTTTTTATCAGCACTAACCGGTAACGGATCTTCGTCACTGGCAGCTAAAGTTGGAATGGGACTTGCAGCTAAAGAAGGGGCTGCTATGATATTTCCAAAAAGATCGGTCTGTACGCCTTGAGGTTGTGGTTTATCGACTACCGAACGAGCAGGCGTGGCTATCACAAAATCATCACCAAGCAATCGCTTACCCAGTGTTTTAAATTCGAGTGACGAGAAAATTTCTTTTAACTGTTCTCGATTCCACTCCTTTAAGCGAAAATCTTCTTCGTGAAAGCCCACGGGAACAGAGGTAATGATCGTCGCCAGTTTTTTTGATAAGACCGCAAGCTCTTTTCCTTTGCGAACCTTTTCTCCCATCGCCCCTTTGATCTGATCGGCATTAGCGAGTGTATTTTCGAGACTGCCATACTCTTGTAAAAACTTAGCCGCCGTTTTTTCTCCCACGCCCGGAATACCAGGGATATTGTCGACCGCATCGCCCATCATTCCCAACATATCGATCACTTGCGAAACATCGGAAATGTTCCAACGCGCGCATACTTCTTCGGGACCAAGTATCTCGGCATCATTTCCACCATAAGCTGGCTTGTAGATCTTTATCTTATCAGAGACCAATTGCCCATAATCCTTATCGGGCGTTACCATAAAGACCTCGTAGCCTGCTTGCTCGGCTTGCTTACTGAGCGTGCCGATCACGTCATCAGCTTCGAAACCATCTAATTCAATTATGGGGATGTTGAACGCTTCGATGATCTTTTTAATATCAGGCACAGCATCTAAGATATCTTCGGGCGTTTCTTGACGATTCGCTTTGTAATC
>JBJTFT010000112.1:0-3226 GCA_046093525.1 Sphingomonadales bacterium
TTTTTCGATCACCCCGCGAGAGCGAACCGTTACGTCGGGGTTCAGCACCATACGGGTCAGATCGTCGTTCATTTGCTCTACCACCGGATCGAGCTTACCCACCAGTTGCTGGTCGCGGTTGTTGGGGAAGCTATCGGCACCTGTATAATCGGCCCAGTTAAAGCGACGTACTTTATAAGGACAGTTGTTGGCGCAGTAACGCGTACCGATACAACGGTTATAGGTCATTTGATTGATACCTTCTGCACTGTGGTTGGTAGCGGCCACCGGACAAACGTTCTCGCAAGGAGCATTGTCGCAGTGTTGGCACATCATCGGCTGAAACACCACACCCTTTAGTTCATCTGGATTAGCAGCGTCGCTTACAAAGTAGCGATCGATACGCAACCAGTGCATGTCATGATAACGAAGCACTTCGCTCTTACCGACTACAGGAACATTATTCTCTGCGTGACAAGCCACCACGCACGCGCCACATCCATAGCAGGCGTTCATATCGATGTTCATGCCCCATTTGATACCGGGCTGGTCGTGCATAGGATACAGTGTACCCTCCTTACGAAAATCCGTTGTGAGTCCATCCTTGCTCTTGCCATAGGTCTCTTCGAGATGATGGCGATAATCGGGAATAACCGAAGGATGTTTTTTAAGAGTGGCCAGCGTAGTCTCGCGCACAACCTCCACACGATCTTCGTAGGTGTTGTGAATTTGCATTTGGGCCACCTTCTCTTTGCGCTTAGCATCAGTAAGGGTGGCAACCGTAGCATACGAAACACCGTTATCGGTGCGAGTGGTAAATGCATAGGCGTTCTGCCCTACGCCGGCTGCCGTGCGTCCTAATTTTTCGCCACGCCCATAACCGAGCGCTACGGCGATGGTATTGGGCTGCATCCCCGGAATCACCAACACGGGCAATTCCAATTCTTTTTTACCAACGGTAATTTTAATAACAGGCTTTTGGGGATAGTATTCGTAGTTGTTACTTTCTTTCTCGGTACCATTGAGCAGATTAACACCCAACAGTTCTTTTGCCATCGTCATGCTGATAAGCGCATAGTTGCCCCACGTGGCCTTCGAGATCGCATCGGGTAACTCTTGCAACCAAGGATTGGTAGCACCGGTACCGGTACCGATAGAAGCTTTTTGATACAATACGATCTCCGTTCCGGTAACAGCAGGTGACGAAGTAATGGCTTGCGCCGCACCGGCCAACGCAGCACTGCTGTAAGAACCGGCAGCGGCAGGCAGCGATTTATCTTGCAATCCCTCTTGTAATACTGTGTTGAATTCGGTCTCACTACCTAGGGCCTTGATCCAGTATTGTTTAAAATATTCCTCGTAAGAGGTATCGTTACCACTCCATTTTAACAATGAAGTTTGAAAGGCTCTTGTTTTAAATAATGGATAGATAGTAGGTTGAATAAAGCTGACCACGCCGGCCTTAGGCGCTGCATCACCCCAGCTTTCCAAATAATGATGAGAAGGGATCACGAACTGACAAAGCTCCGTGGTCTCATCCATGCGTTCGCTGAACGATACACTTAGTTTTACCTTTCCAACAGCCGATGCGAACGCAGCCGCATCATGATAAGTGTAGGCAGGGTTCGCACCATAGACCATAAGGGCTCCGACCGTACCGGCCTGCATGTCCACGATCAGTTGCTCAAATTCACTGTCTACACCAGCGCGATAATTAACCGGTTTACCCCAATCGATGGTCTTTCCATAAGAACCGATCGCATTGTTGATAGCGTTGACAACGACTTGTACATTCTTATCGTTGCTACCGCAAACAACCAGCGACGCTCCCTTATTTTTTAACAGATCGGCAGCGGCTTTTTCGATACCGGCCTTCAGTTTTGCATCTTTAATTCCATTTACACCCGATCCTGATACGGCAGACAAAAGAGCCAGTGCTACCAATCCGGTTTCAGAGGGACGGCATACAAAACGCTCATCGGCGCTGGCACCCGTCATACTCAAATACCCTTCGAACTGGTAATGCTTGCTCATCGAAGGATTCTTCTCGTCGATCTTTCTTCCTACCGCGTATCCTTTGGCAAACTCCACAGGAGTAAACCAGCTTCCCAGAAAATCGGCACCGAGACTTACTACCACATTAGCAGCAGCAAAATCGTAAGAAGGAAGACGACGACCGAATCCGGAGGCTTCGTTGGCCAGAAGCATTCCACTGTAAGAAACCGCATCATATTGTACATGACGAAGTCCGGGATAAGCGGCAATGATCGCTTGTGTAGAGGGAGAATTGAGCGTACTGGTCAACAAAACTTTGCTACCTGATGCCTTTTGCATAGCATCAGCCACCAGTTTATCGAACTGTTCAAATGTGGGAATTTCTTCGAAACGAGCTTCATCACCATTGCCCACTTTTTGTTGTGGAAAGCGAAGACGATGCGTATCGTAAAGATCCAGTACCGACGCTTGCACGCGAGCAGAAGTTCCACCACCGGTAAAGGCGCAGCGGTCGTTTCCTTCTATTTTAATAGGACGACCATCGCGTACTTTGGCCAAAACCGGAACCACGTCGCCTTCTTGCACGAACGTAGTAGCATAATATTGAGCCACACCGGGAATGATGTTCTCGGGGCGATTGGCAAAGGGGATCGCTTTTTTTACCGGAATGGTACAGCTGGCGGCCAGGCTGGCGGCGGCCGTACTAAATCCGAGGTACTTTAGAAAATCCCTGCGGGGAGCTTTGGCATCGAGCAGACCTTTGTCGTCGAAGCCCTCAAAGGGCAACTCCTCACGAAACTCATCCTGCTGCTGCTTGGCAAACTGCTCGCTCTCATTGACCTCCCCGAAACTCTGCCAGTACTTTTTTTGGCTCATAATATCCTTAGTTGGTTGGGTTCAAATAATAGATCAGTAGTGACATTTCTGGCATTCCAGACCGCCGATATCCTTAACGGTTACGCTGTCCATTTTTCCAGACTTAATATCATTATGAAACTTTTCGTAGATGCTATAAAATTTATTGCCTTTGGTGCTGTCGTAGTTAAATTGCACCTTGGTCTCGCGATGACAGTTTATGCACCATCCCATGCTCAGGTCAGACACTTGTTTTACCTCGTCCATGGCCTGGATCTCGCCATGACAGCTTTGGCATTGTACCTTGCCCGCGTTCACGTGCTGGGCATGGTTAAAGTAAACATGGTCAGGCAGGTTATGGATCTTGATCCACTCAATGGGCTTAGCCATCGAAGGA
>JBJTFT010000113.1:0-23068 GCA_046093525.1 Sphingomonadales bacterium
CGGCGATCACTTTTGGAATAAGCGGGCTGCGGCCTGCATTGCTATCGAGCATCTCCACGAACTCCACGATACCTCCTTCGCTATAAAAGGTTTTTTCGTAAGGTGTTCCATTCTCTACTTCGCGTAGGTCACAAAGATGGATGCGGACCCCGCGGTTCAGATAGGCCAATTCGCGCAAGCGACCTTCTAAGATCTCTTTATTGTACGTGGTCGTAATAAAAATGCTTCCATCGGGCCAAAAATGAACACGAGTACCGGTACTGTCGCTGGTACCAATTTCGCGAACGGCATACTGCGGTACCCCGATCTTATATTCTTGTTCAAACAGTTTACCCTCACGCTGAACGGTTACATGTAATTTGGTGCTGAGAGCATTGACACAACTAACGCCGACACCATGCAATCCTCCTGATACTTTGTAGGAGTCCTTGTCGAATTTTCCACCGGCATGCAATACGGTCATGACCACTTCGAGTGCCGATCTTTTTTCTTTGGTGTGCATGGCGGTGGGAATACCACGTCCATCATCTTGCACAGAAACAGAGTTGTCTTCGTGAATGGTAACCTTGATGTTCTTGCAATATCCTGCCAGCGCTTCGTCGATCGAGTTGTCGACCACCTCATAGACCAGGTGATGGAGACCTTTTACGCCGATGTCTCCGATGTACATGGCCGGTCTTTTACGAACCGCCTCTAATCCTTCTAAAACCTGTATGCTGTCGGCACTATATTGCGCGTTGGAAGCTTTTTTTTCCGGCTGATTTTCGATGCTCATAGGGTTGGTTTCTCGCTGCTTTTTTGACCCCTTTTTCGGGTACTTGCAAATCTACTGAAACCCCTTGGGGAAACCCTTTTTTCAGCTCCCTTTTTTACCCCTTTTTTGCCCTGTTTTGGACCGGATTTTGAGTGTTATTTTTTCACGATCTGGGCTACCAGATCGGCTTCGGCGCAGACCTTTCCGCCCACGTAGATGGTACCCTTCATTTCACAGATACCGCGGCGAATGGGGGCCGCCAATTCCATTTTAAGAAGCAGGGTATCGCCGGGTTTTACCATCTGCTTGAATTTGCAGTTGTCGATCTTAAGAAAATAGGTGTTGTATTCGCCCTCACCACTCAGGTTGATGGCCAGAATACCGCCGCATTGGGCCAGCGCCTCGATCTGCAGCACGCCGGGCATAACGGGGTTGCCCGGAAAATGCCCTTGAAAGAACCACTCGTTGAAAGTGACGTTCTTGACCCCTACAATATGCGTATCGCTCAGCTCGATCACTTTATCGACCAAGGCAAATGGAAAGCGGTGGGGCAGGGTTCTTTCGATGCGCTGTTGATCGTATACGGGGGGTAGGGACGGATCGTAGGTGGGCACGTCGCGGGTGTGCTTGTTCTTTTTGATGTACTGTTTGATCTTGCGGGCAAAGGCCACATTGCTGCTGTGTCCGGGTCGGTTGGCAATGATGCGGGCCTTGATCGGATAGCCGATAAGCGCCAGGTCTCCTACCACGTCCAACAGTTTATGACGAGCAGGTTCATTGGGAAAACGAAGGTCGAGGTTGTTCAAATAGCCTTCACTCTTTACCTCGATCTTTTCTTTCTTGAATATTTTTTTGAGTCGCTCCAGCTCTTCTTTCTCTACGGGTCTGTCAACGACCACAATGGCATTGTTGACATCTCCTCCTTTGATCAGGTTATTATCGATGAGTGCTTCGAGCTCGTGCAAAAAGCAGAATGTACGACATGGGGCGATCTCTTTTTTGAACTCGCGAATGGTTTTCAATCCCGCGTGTTGTGTGCCCAGTACCGGCGAATTAAAATCGATCAGGGTCGTAATCTGATATTCCATGGCAGGCATCGCTACCATCTCTACCCGCTTGCTTTCGTCGTAGTGAAAAATATTCTCGTCGATGCTGTACCACACTTTGGCCGCATCTTGCTCTTGTACACCGGCTTTTTCGATGAGCTCCACAAAGGGTCCGGAGCTTCCATCCATAATCGGGATCTCGGGGCCATTGATCTCCATCAGGCAATTATCCACGCCCATGCCCACCAGCGCGGCCAGCACATGTTCTACCGTGCTTACTTTAACCCCATCGATCTCGAGAGTGGTTCCCCGGCTCGTATCCGTGACAAGATCACAATCGGCCTTGATGACGGGTTGATTAGGAAGGTCTATACGCTTAAACTGAAATCCAAAGCCCGGGTTGGCGGGATGTAAGGTCAGATCGGCCAGAATACCTGTATGCAGTCCGGTACCCGAAATAGTGACAGCAGAACTAAGGGTATGTTGCTTGTCGGGGTTAAAGGTTTTGGCCATGGGCGGGCAAATTTGTGCCTGCAAAGATAACACTTACCCCAGGGATGTAAAAGAGGCCCTTTATTGTGTTGATTTTAAGTCTTTTATGATTTTCTCCAGCTCCTTGATCCGCTTTTCCAGTTCGGGAAGTTGTCGAACCAGGGCCTGGCTACGCAAACCCTGGGTATAATCAGTGGCGGGGCTACCAGTTACGGCCTTGCCTTTTCCGATCGATTTCGATACGCCACTCTGCGCGTTGACCTTGGCACCATCTTCCAGCTGAATATGACCTACGATACCCGCCTGTCCGCCGATCATGACCCCTTTGCCGATCTTGGTGCTGCCGGAGATACCGGCCTGTGCGGCAATGACGGTGCTGTCGCCCACTTCTACGTTATGGGCAATCTGGATCAGGTTATCGAGCTTGGCCCCTTTGCGAATTACAGTGGCCCCGATCGTGGCCCGGTCGATGGTGGTGTTGGCGCCGATCTCCACATCATCCTCAATGAGGACGTTCCCGATCTGCGGTACTTTTTGCAAACTGCCATCGGCCTTTGGGGCAAAACCAAACCCATCACTACCAATAACGGTGCCCGCATGAATGATAACGTTATTGCCTACCTGACACTGGTGATAAATTTTTACCCCGGCGTGTAAGACACAGTTGTCGCCAATGGTTACGTTGTTTCCGATAAAACAGTGGGGATGGATCTTGCTATTTTTCCCAATGGTGACCCCTTCGCTGATATAGGCGAATGCTCCTATATAAACCTGCTCTCCCACTGTTGCGCTCGACGCAACATAAGAAGGTTGTTGAATGCCAGTCAGGTTCGTTTGCTGCATTTTTTGGTAGATGTCCAGGAGTGTGGCGAAAGATGAGTAGGCATCGTTGACCCGCAGTAGGGTGGCTGCTACCGGCTGGCGCAAAACAAAATCATTGTTAAGGATAACGAGGGAGGCTTTTGTAGTATAGAGATACTCTTCGTACTTGGGATTGGCCAAAAAAGAAAGCTGTCCACCCTGGGCCTCTTCGATCTTTCCAAACGACTGTACCGATATCTCGGCATCTCCTTCGATGGTGGCCCCGATGAGCGGAGCAAGCTGGGCGGCGGTAAACTGAATCATAGGCGAACGACTCTGTTTTTTGAAGGTCCTTGGTAGTGGGCCTTCGTTTTTACGAGATCTTACCAGGCATCGGATAACAAATATATTCTTTGCTGATCTCTCCGAAGGCCAGACTGCTGCCGTAGTTGATGAGGGCATTGTCTACCTCCGAGATGTCCCTGACCGTGCCATCCTTAAAGAGAATATGGATGCGTTCGTCTTTGGGATTGTAGGTGGTGTTGCTGGCTTTGCCCGTAAAAACAAAGTAGTCCGCTTCTTCTTCTGTTATGCCCAATCGAAGGGCCGTTTCTTTTCGGAGTTCGGCTAATCGGGCCGCATCAATAGGCTCTTTCAAGAAACGGATCTTGAGCAATTTTCGTTCGGTAACCAGACGGCTAAGGGTAGAAAGAACTTTGTCGGGATGATGACACCAGTTTTTGATACTGGCCATCACATCGTGATCATCAAGACGGCAAAAGCGATCCAAATGCTGCTTGATGGTGGCGCCGGCTTCGCGATTTTGCAAGAAAAAGTCCAGATCGGTGCTGGCAGCTGGCAGGGGAACCCCTTGCTGCAAGAGCTGGAGCACTCGCTTAAAGATCAGCACCACCGACATTTCGGCGCTCACGACCGTTTTGTGTAAATAGACCTGCCAGTACATCAGCCTGCGGCTGATCAGGAATTTTTCGATCGAGAAGATCGCTTTTTCCTCTACCATCAAGGCGCCGTCTTTTACCGCGAGCATTTTTAAGATCCGGTCGTATCCGATGACCCCTTCGGCCACCCCGGTAAAGAAGCTATCGCGATTCAGGTAATCCATCCGGTCCACATCGAGCTGACCGGAGATCAGCTGGTGCAAGAAACGTTTGGGATAGGAGTCGGTAAAAATCGAGATAGCGGTGCTCAGTTGTCCGTTAAAATGCTCATTGAGATGCTCCATGATGAGCAAAGACAAGGTTTCGTGATGTAATCCGGGGATGAGTACTTTTTCGAGCGCATGCGAAAAGGGCCCATGTCCGGCGTCATGCAGCAGGATGGCCAGTTTGGCACCCAGCTCCTCCTCTTCGGTAACGGGAACGCCCTTGCTCTTTAATTCGGACAGTGCGATGCCCATCAAGTGGTAGGCGCCAAGCGAATGATGCAATCGGGAATGCATGGCTCCGGGATACACCAGGTGCGCAAAGGCCATCTGGTGTATGTTGCGCAGTCGCTGGTAATAGGGATGCGAGATCAGCTCCAGTACCAGCGGATGGTCGATGGTAATGAATCCGTAGACAGGGTCGTTGATGATCTTTCTGACAGCGGTAGGGGTAGCCATAATGTTAAAGCCGGCAAGGCCAGTCTTCAAAAATACAAAGGCTAACTTTAAAAAGCTAAATTTGAAGCCATGGCACTGGCAAGAATCATATGGGTCGATGATGAGATCGAAAGCCTACGTTCGCAGCAGCTTTTTTTAGAGAACAAAGGCTATCAGGTGGAGACCTTTACCAATGGTTTCGAGGCCATCGATTATGTAAAGGAACATCCGGTCGATGTGGTATTGATCGATGAGAGCATGCCCGGAATCACCGGTCTCGAAACGCTCGCCAAGATCAAAGAGATCAATCGATCGTTGCCCGTGGTGCTCATCACCAAGAACGAGACCGAGAACCTGATGGACGACGCCATTGGTTCGCAGATCAGCGACTACCTTATCAAACCGGTCAATCCCAACCAGGTGTGGCTGAGTCTAAAAAAGATAATCGATAATAAGCGCCTGGTAGCCGAGAAGACCACCTCGGCCTATCAACAACAGTTTCGTCATCTCTTTACCGCACTCAACAGCAACCCCGATCATCGGGAATGGAGAGATATCTACAAGAAATTAGTATACTGGGAGCTGGAGATGCAGCGCACCGATAGCCCCGAGATGCAAGAAGTACTGCAAACCCAAAAGGCAGAGGCCAACACCGAATTCTTCAAGTTCATCAGTAAACATTACGCGGGTTGGATACAAGAGCCGGCAGCTGCACCGGTCATGAGCCATACGTTGCTGCGCAACAAGGTAATTCCGCAACTCGAAAAGGACGTTCCGCTTTTTTTCATCCTGATCGATAACCTGCGCTTCGATCAATGGAAGGCCATCGAGCCGGTCTTGTTGCAAAATTTCAGACGAGTAGAAGAGGATAGCTTTTACAGTATCTTACCGACGGCCACGCAATACGCGCGCAATGCCATCTTTTCTGGTTTGTTGCCCTTGGATATGCAAAAGCAATTTCCGCAGTACTTTAAGCACGACGAAGAGGAGGGCGGTAAGAACCTTTTTGAAGAGGAGTTGCTTCGCATCCAATTACAACGCCTCGGAAAAGGATCACTGCGGGTACACTATACCAAGGTGCTCAATAACCAGTCGGGGCTCGAGCTGCAACAGCAGATCCATAATCTGATGGGCAATGATCTCAATGTTATCGTGTACAACTTCGTTGACATGCTTAGTCATGTACGTACCGAGATGGAAGTACTGAAAGAACTGGCCGGAGACGAAGGCAGTTACAGAAGTGTAACGGCCTCTTGGTTTGAGCACTCTCCCTTACACCAGGCGCTCAAGCGTATCGCCGACAAGCGTTGCAAGATCGTGCTGGCCACCGATCACGGAAGTATTCGGGTCCATACGCCCTGCAAGGTCCTGGGCGACAGACAGACCACGACCAACCTGCGATATAAGCACGGCAGAAACCTGCAGTACGAACCCAAAGACGTACTGGCTTTCCGCAATCCCTCACAAGCGGGCTTGCCGGGTCCGGCTATCAATTCCTCCTACATTTTTGCCAAGGGCGACCATTACCTCTGCTACCCCAACAATTACAATCACTACGTAAATTATTATCGTAATACTTTTCAACATGGCGGCATCAGTTTAGAGGAAATGATCGTGCCTGTCATCACCCTACAATCGCGTAACTTTGTAAATCCGTATGAAGTACAACCAGACAACCCTTGATAGATTAGAGGCCATACCCGAGCAGGCCGGTTATATTCTCCGCTACGAAAGAGGCACCTTTCAGAGCGGCTACTGCATCTTGGAATCGAAAAAAGTAGTCGTGCTCAATAAATTCTTGCCCATCGAAGGACGCATCAATACCCTTATTGATCTTATCCCTCAGTTATCGATCGATCCGGGGTTACTATCAGAACCTTCTGCCAAGCTCTTCGATGAAATTATTCTGATGCGGGCATGAACTGTCCTCCCCTGAAGATCAGTTTTTTGGGAACCGGCACCAGTGGCGGTGTTCCCATGATCGCCTGTGATTGCCAGGTCTGTTCCTCGGACGATCCGCGCGACAAGCGACTTCGCTCCAGCATTTTGGTTCAGTCACCTACCACAACGCTGGTGGTCGATACCGGACCTGATTTTCGCTACCAAATGCTTCGCAAAAAAGTGCGTCACCTCGATGCTGTCATCTTTACGCATCCCCACAAAGATCATTTGGCGGGTCTTGATGATATCAGAGCCTTTAATCATTTTGGGCAAAAACCCATGCAGGTATTTGCCGAGTCACTGACCGAGGAAGCACTTCGTCGCGATTTTTATTACGCCTTCGCCGAGTCGCGTTACCCCGGTATTCCCGAATTGCAACTGCAAACCATCACCGAGGCTCCTTTTTGGGTGGGGGATATTCCGGTGCAACCCATTCAGGTCTGGCACCACCGAATGCCGGTGTTGGGATTTCGCTTTGGGCAGCTTACCTCCATCACCGATGCCAATCGCATCGAAGAAGAGGAGCTCCAAAAAATTAGGGGTAGTCAGGTATTGGTCCTAAATGCCCTTCGCAAAGAGGCGCATCTGTCTCACTTTACGCTCGAGCAGGCCATCGCGTTGATCCAATCGTTGCATGTGCCGCAAGGATATCTGACCCATCTCTCTCATCAAATGGGATTGCATGCCGCTGTCTGCGAAGAATTGCCTGCAGGTATTACTCTTTCGTACGATGGGTTGGAGCTGGAGCTTCCGGAAAATTATAACTAACAATCGTTAGTTTACGTAGTGAAAGCCCTATCTTAGCAGCTATGAAATTTGAGACCTCCGATCTAACGAAAGAAGTAGCGACCGCTGCGCGTGATTTTGCCAGACAACAAATTTTACCGCATGTAATGGAATGGGATGAAGCACAAGTGCTGCCCATCGATACGCTGCGCGCACTTGGTCAATTGGGAATGATGGGGGTTCTCGTGCCCACGCAGTATGGTGGAGCAGGACTTAGTTATGCGGAATACAAAGTGGTGATCGAAGAGATCGCTGCCGTTTGCGGGTCGGTGGGTCTTAGTGTGGCGGCGCATAATTCGCTGTGTACCGGTCATATTTTAATGGCGGGTAACGAAGCGCAAAATAAAAAATGGTTGCCATCTTTTGCTAGTGCGGAGCAGATCGGTGCTTGGGGATTGACCGAAGCAAATACCGGTAGCGATGCGGGCAATATGCGCTGCACTGCCGTACGAAAAGGAGATCAGTGGGTGATCAACGGTACCAAGAACTGGATCACGCATGGCATCAGTGCAGGCATAGCCGTTGTACTTTGCCGGACCGGAGAGCCTCGTACCAGTAATAATTGTACCGCTTTTGTAGTAGAGAGAGGAACCCCCGGATTCAAGGCCGGAAAAAAAGAAAATAAATTGGGCATGCGAGCCAGCGAGACGGCCGAGTTGGTCTTTGAGGATTGTGTGATCTCCGATGAGAATCGCTTAGGCGAAGTGGGCGATGGATTCAAGCAGGCCATGAAGATCCTCGATGGAGGACGTATTTCTATTGCCGCGCTTTCGCTGGGCATCGCCCGTGGGGCGTACCAGGCTTCGCTTCGCTATGCACAAGAAAGACAACAATTCGATAAGCCCATTGCCAGTTTTCAGGCCATCTCGTTTAAGTTAGCCGATATGGCTACCGAGATCGAAGCGGCCGATCTGCTTATTCAGCAAGCCTGCGATCTCAAAGATCGTCACCTGCCCGTGACCAGTGCTTCGGCCATGGCCAAGTACTATGCCAGCGAAGTGGCTGTGCGGGTGGCTACCGATGCCATTCAGATCTTTGGAGGCTATGGATACACCAAAGATTTTCCGGTAGAGAAGTTTTATCGCGATGCAAAACTTTGTACCATCGGAGAAGGTACCAGCGAAATCCAAAAACTGGTCATTGCACGGCAGCTGCTAAAGGCCTGAGAAGGGAGCGACTTTTTTGGCAGGGGTAAGCACTAGCGAACTTCTTGCCAGTCTACCAATTTCTTGTAGAGGCCGTTTTGTGCGATCAGCTCTTCGTGCTTGCCTCGTTCGGCGATCTTTCCTTTTTGTAAAACGATGATCTCGTCGGCATGACGAATGGTCGAGAGCCGATGTGCAATAACGATACTGGTGCGTTGGTGCATCATCTTATTGATGGCATCTTGTACCAGGCGTTCGCTTTCGGTATCGAGCGAAGAGGTAGCCTCGTCTAAAATTAAGATGGGAGGATTTTTGAGCAGTGCCCGGGCAATGGTGAGACGCTGCCGTTCGCCACCGCTCAATTTGGAGCCGCGATCTCCTACGTTGGTGTCGTATCCTTGTTCTTTGGCCAAAATAAATTCGTGAGCGTTGGCAATGCGGGCCGCCTGCTCTATATCGGCGTTCGTGGCAGTGGGTTGTCCGAGCGCTATGTTGGCAGCAATACTATCGTTAAAGACAATGGGTTCTTGGGTAACGATACTCATGAGACTGCGTAGCGAACGCAAACTGTAATCTTTGATATTGATACCGTCGATGAGCACTTCGCCCGCACTTACATCATGAAAGCGAGGCACCAGATCGGCCAGGGTCGATTTTCCAGAACCCGAAGCGCCTACCAGGGCAATCGTTTTTCCTTTGGGGATCACCAGGTCGATACCGTCCAGTATCACCGTATCACCATAGCTGAATTGAACTTTTTTAAATTCGATCGATTGGGTAAAGGCCGGTAACGTTATTGCATCGGGAGCCTCTTTAACGGTGATGGGAGCATTGAGGATCTCCTCTATTCTTCCGATGGCAGCCGATCCCTTTCGCATATTGCTGAACGAAGTGGCCAAGGCCTTGGCCGGATTGATCATGTTGTAAAAAATGCCCAGAAATCCAATAAAGACAGCCGCATCCAATAACTGGTCTTGCAACACCAATTTTCCGCCGTAGTACAACACGGCCGTGAATAGCGCCACTCCCATTACCTCAGAGAGTGGCGAGGCCAGATCTCTGCGATAGCCGATGCGGTTGCGGGCTTGTCGCAGCCGTTCGTTACCCTGCCGAAATTTATCACGCAGTATGCCCTCTACTCCAAAGGCCTTGATAACGCGCAGGCCGCCGAGTGTCTCATCGAGTACGGCCAGCGTTTCGCCAAATTTTTGCGCGACCTCTTGCGAGATCTTCTTTAACGATCGCGTGATACGACCGACCACCAAGCCGAGCACCGGAATCAATAGCAGGATAAACAGGGTCAGCGGTACGCTGATCGAAAAGAGGAACACCAACGTGAGTAGAATGGTCAGTGGATCGCGTATCCAACCTTCGAGCGCGCCGATCACCGACACTTCGACCTCGTTGACATCGTTGGTCATGCGGCTCATCAGGTCGCCTTTACGTTTTTCATTGAAGTAGCCGATGGGCAATTGCAATACCTTGTCGTAGAGGTCTTCGCGCAGTTGGTTGACCAATTGATGCTTGAGGGGGTTGAGCGTGTAGTAGGCCAGGTATAAAAAAAGATTCTTTCCCAGAATAAAAACGATCATCAGCCAGCAAATGATGGCCAAGGCTGCCAATTGGCCCGACTGCTCTACTTGTTGCTGCAAGAACTGGTTGACCGAATCGAGTACGAGGTTATGCCCTCCGCCTGTTGGGACGGCCTGTTTTCCGGTAAAGATGAGTTGTAAAAAGGGCATGAGCATGCCGATCGATACGATAGAGAAGAAAATGCTGAGTACTATAAAGAGAAAATAGAGCGCAACACGGCCTTTGTAATCTGTTAAATACCTAAAAATCCGAGCATACGATCTCATGGGTGTAGCGGCTGATCGGGGCAAAGTAACTACTTTTACAGGGACCTCAATCAATTTATATGGAAGAAGGAAAAAGACAAAAGCAGATCGCCGGACTGCTCAACCAAGAGATGAATGATATCTTTCAACGGCTGGGACTAACGATGGTAGAGGGGGGAATGGTATCGATCTCATCGGTAAAAGTGACCTCCGATCTGCTGGAAGCTCGTTTCTATCTGAGTTTTTTTCAGGTCAGTAATCCACAAGCAGCGCTTCATAAGATCGAAGAAAGGCATCACGATATCAAAAAAGAGTTGGCGAACCGTGTTCGGCACCAATTGCGCAGCATTCCGGTGCTCAAGTTCTTTCGCGACGACACGCTCGATCATGTCTTTAAGATGGAGGAGCTTTTTGAGCGGATCGAAGCGGATCGCAAAAAGCAATCCAAGAAAACCGATTCCTGAACCGCTATCGCATGCACCTTCTATTTGCCTGGCGCTATTTTAAAGCCAAAAAATCAACGCAGGCTATCAACGTGATCGCCTGGACCAGCATGGGGGCAATGGTCATTGGCACGGCCGCCCTTATTTTAGTATTGAGTGTGTTCAATGGTTTTGAGGGAATGGTCAAGTCGCTTTACTCCTCTTTTTATCCCTCCTGGAAAATTATTCCTGCCAGCGGAAAGACCTTGACCTTACGCGAAGATCAACTGAAAGCTATGGCGGCGTTGCCCGGTGTTACGGCTGTTTCCAGGGTGATCGAGGAAAAAGCCATGCTACAGGCCGGAGAGAACCAGACCATGGTGCAGTTGAAAGGAGTAGACGACCGGTATCGACAAGTGAGCGGAGTGGCCTCTCACCTGGTCAATGGGGAATACCGGTTGGGGACCTCCGAGCAGCCACAGGTTGTCCTGGGAGCAGGCGTGGCCGATGCACTGGGTGTTTATTCGGATCGCAATTTGATTCCCTTAACGGTATACTTGCCTCAAAAGACCACCACCCTTCAACTGGATTGGACAAGGGATATTCGCATGGGCTTGTTGCAGACGGCCGGAACGTTCATGATCCAGCAGGATTTTGATAACCGCTATGCGATCGTCCCCATCGGGTTTATGCAATCGTCGCTCGGTATAGACGCAACCCTGTGTAGTGCCGTAGAGATTGCCACTACTGCCACAGTAGATGCGCCATCACTTCGAAACTCGTTGCAGCAGATAATAGGATCTCAATGCATGGTACAAGATCGCTATCAACAAAATCAAAGCTTGTATGCCGTGATGCGTACGGAGCGCTGGATCGTCTATGCCGTGCTCTCGTTGATCTTGGTGGTGGCCGCCTTTACCATGATCGGGGCCCTTACCATGCTGGTACTCGAAAAGCAAAAGGATATTAGCGTACTGCAGGCGCTGGGTATGGACCGTAGTGGCATCCTGCGTATTTTCTTGTCAGAGGGATTATTGCTGGCCGCCGGGGGCGCCGGCTTGGGTATGTTGCTCGCCAGTGCAATGGCTTGGTTGCAAATACGATTTCATTTGATACCCCTACAAGGCGGAAGTTTTTTGATCGATTATTATCCGGTAGCGCTGCAGGGCAACGATTTTTTATTGGTGGGTATCACGGTGCTGGTCATCGCTACACTGGCCTCTTGGCTGCCGGCTTACAAAGCATCGCGCACGCCATTTGAATTACGGGCCGAGTAATCAATAATCGCCGAGGGTCTCCGGAAGTTGCGCCAACGCCTTGGCCAACTGCTCATCATTGGGAGCAATGCCATGCCATTCGTGGGTGCCTTCCATAAAGTCAACCCCTTTTCCCATGGCGGTCTTCATCAAGATCACAATAGGCTTGCCTTGTCCGGTATATGATCTGGCTTTTTCGAGCGTCGCCACGGTATCATCCATATCATTGCCATTCATTGGCAACACGGTCCAGCCGAATGCATCGAATTTAGCTGCCAGGTCGCCGAGCGACATCACCTTGTCGGTGGGTCCGTCAATCTGTTGTCCGTTCCAGTCGATGGTAGCGATCAGGTTATCTACTTTATGATGCGCTGCAAAGAGAACGGCCTCCCAGATCTGCCCCTCGTTGAGTTCTCCGTCTCCGTGCAAGGAGAAGACCAACTCTTTTTTTCCATTGAGTTTTTTGGTGAGTGCGGCACCGGCGGCAACGCTCAGCCCTTGCCCCAGCGAACCGGAGGCAATACGAATACCGGGTAAATGTTCGTGCGTGGCCGGGTGCCCCTGCAATCTTGAGTTTATCTTACGAAAAGTAGCCAGCTCTGCTTTATCGAAGTAACCGGCCCTGGCCAACGTGGCATAAAAGATGGGAGAGATATGGCCATTGGACAAAACGAAGACATCTTCGTCGGTGGCGTTCATATCGAACGAAGGATCGTGTTTCATGATGCGGAAATACAAAGCGGCAAAATAATCGGCACAACCCAGCGAACCGCCCGGATGTCCGCTGTTGACGGCATGTACCATACGAACGATATCTCTGCGGAGTTGGGTGGCGATGGAGCGAAGGTCGGCAGTAGAAGTGGCCATGGGTCTGTTTTTTACAAATGTGCGCCCTTTTTTTAAAACCAAGCGGGCTGTCGAAAATTGGTGGGTAAACTTTCTTAGTTTTGTACAATGGCAGAAGATATACAATCCATTAGTGCCGGCGCGCAAGAACAAATGAAAAAGGCGATCGGTCATCTCGAAGCTGAGCTGGTCAAGATCAGAGCCGGAAAGGCCAATCCACAAATGTTCGATGGGCTGGTGGTCGACTACTATGGAGCCCCCATGCCCATAAATCAGGTGGCCAATATCAGTGTGATGGATGCGCGTACGCTCAGCATTCAGCCCTGGGAAAAAAATATGGTACAACCCATCGAGCGCGCGATCATTGCCGCCAACATGGGCGTTACCCCACAAAACGACGGAGCAATCATCCGCATATTTATGCCCCCTCTTACCGAGGAGCGTCGTCGCGAACTCGTTAAGCGATGCCAGGGAGAAGGAGAACAAACTAAAGTAGCCATTCGCAATATTCGCCGCGATGCGCTCGAAGGTATCAAGCGGCTACAGAAAAACGGACTCAGCGAAGATGCCGCCAAAGACGCGGAAGCAGGCGTGCAACAGTTAACCGACAAATATATCGGGTTGGTAGACACGCATCTCTCTTCGAAAGAAAAAGAGATCATGTCGGTCTGATCTTTAGAAGTGTACAGCTGTTAGTGGCTTAGGCTTTCTCAGTTGCCGTGCTTCGGTTCGTTAGATATACCCCGGCCAATATCAATAACAGACAACTTACCTCTATCCACGTGATCTTCTCATTGTCGAGCAGCCCCCAACCAATGGCAACGAACGGAATGCCATAGGTGACCAACGACGCAAAGAGTCCTCCGGCCCTTTTGACCAGCGAATAAAATAAGATCGTGGCTAGTGCGCTGCCAATAATGCCCAGCGCTGCACTTGATGCGATGGCCGATTGTACGGTGGCCGAAGAGAGATCGTGCGTAAAGAAATCAAAATACCACAAAAGAAATAGGGCAGGGGGCAGCATAAAAGAGACCGATACCGAGGCCAGGTGCAGCGGATTGATGCCCTGCAGTCGGTGACTAACCATATTGACGTTTACCCCATAGAGAATGGTTGCCGTAACGGGCAACAGCACATAGCCCAGGTTCTCAAAGCTGATATTTTTTTCTCCCATCAGCACGGGTAGAATGGTCAGCAGCGCAAGTCCTAAAAATCCGATCAAAAGTCCCATCCATTTTTCGAGTGCGATCTTATCGCCATAAAAAAGAACCCCGATCAGCACTACCCAAATAGGAGAGAGTGAGTTCATGATGCCACCCAATGATCCATCGATGCGGGTCAGCGCAATGGCGAACGAAAAGGCCGGCAGCAGATTGCCGATAAAGGCACTAAAGATGACCAGCGGCAGTTTGGTCCGTGGGATCTTGGACAAGTGTAAAGCGCCAAAAGGTAATAAGACCAAAGCCGCCGCCACGATACGCAACGAAGCGATCTGGGTTCCGGTCAGCGAGGCCGTGCTGTCTTTCATCAATTTGAACGAGCTGCCCCAAATGAGGCACAACGAAAGGAATAAGATCCATTTCCAAAAGGGGCTAGATTTCATGGCGCAAAGGTGCATATTCTTTAGGGTTGTTTGCCCTTTTTTTTATTAAGTTTGATTAAAATCATCTCTATGGGAATGCTGAGAGAACTTCGGGATTTTGCCATCAAGGGCAATATCGTTGAACTCGCGGTGGCGGTCATCATCGGTGGGGCTTTTGGTGCCATCGTTTCTTCGTTGGTTGAAGATGTGATCACGCCCCTTTTATTGGCTCCGGCCTTAAAAGCTGTGCATGCTACCGAACTCGACAAGTTGGTATGGAACGGGGTCAAATACGGCAAGCTGCTGGCGGCCTCTATCAATTTCGTATGTATCGCCTTTGTTTTGTTTGCCTTGGTCAAGGCCATGAATAAGGTGCAAAAGAAAGAAGCGGCTAAGCCGGCTCCCACCCCAGAGGACATTCAATTACTACGTGAGATCCGCGACGCACTTAAAAAATAACCCGGGGATCGTGTCGAACCTCCTTTTATATTTGCTGAATTATGTCATCACCCACCGCTTACCAGATCAGTCTTCCACAGTTCGAGGGCCCCTTCGATCTGTTGCTGTTCTTTATTGAACGAGACGAACTTGACATCTATAACATTCCCATTACCAAGATCACCAATGATTTTCTCGATTATATTCATCAGCAAGATGAGCTGAATGTCGAACTGAGCAGCGAGTTTATCCTATTCATCTCTACGCTCATGCGCATCAAGGCCAAGATGCTCTTGCCCCGCAAAGAGCTGGACCCCGATGGTAACGAGATCGATCCCCGCGCCGAACTGGTCAACAAGATCCTGGAGTACAAGCGATTTAAAGAAGCCTCCGCCCAAATGGCCGAAATGGAGGCCCTTCGCATGCTGATGGCCAAGCGGGGGAATATTCAAAAAGAGCTGGCCACCATTGGGGAGGAGGCCAGCGAAGGCACCGAGATCACCCAGCTGACCCTGTTCAAATTGATGAAGGCCTTTGAAAGGGCCATGCAGAAATACAGTGATCGTGTCAATAAGCCCGTACATACCGTAGTGCGCTATAACTACACCATGGAGGGCAGCCGTAAGTCGATGCTAGAGATGGCCAAAAACGAGAGGACGATCTCCTTTGAACGAATTTTTGAAACTTGTGAAAACCGCGTGCATGCCATCTTTTTATTTCTGTCGTTACTCGAGTTGGTACAGCAGCATTACCTGAATATCATCATCGGGCAAGGAAAGAACAACTTTATAATTGAGTACGATGAAAAGGGAGCCGCTGATGCCGAAGCGATCGCCTTGCAAAACGTCGATCCGACCCTTAATTGATTTCACGCTTAATTGATCTCACTCACCTGTACGGCCGCCAGTTCTCGTACGGCTTTTACGATGGCAGCCGTGTCGTAGCCGCACTCGCGGTGTAATTCGGCTGGCGTACCATGCTCTACCAATGCATCGGGAATGCCCAGGCGGCGCAGGTCTTGCTTGTAGCCATGTTCGGCCATGAATTCCAAGATAGCCGAACCGAATCCGCCCTTGATGGTACCGTCTTCGATGGTGAGAATTTTTGAGTAGCGACCACAGATATGATGCAAGAGTTCTTCGTCGAGGGGTTTTACAAAACGCATATCGTAGTGGCCGGGGTTCAATCCGTCGGTGCGTAACTCACGAAGGGCCGCCGCGGCAAAATTGCCGGGATGGCCAATGGTGAGAATGGCGATCTCTTCGCCCTCTTTGAGCGTTCTGCCTTTTCCTATGGGGATGGCTTGCAGCGGTGTTCTCCACTCAGGCATTACACCTTCTCCGCGCGGATAGCGAATAACAAAGGGCAATTGCGTGCTTTCGAGTTGTGCCGTATACATCAAATTGCGCAGCTCGGCCTCGTTCATAGGCGCACTGATGATCATATTGGGAATACAGCGGAAATAGGCAATATCGTAACAGCCATGGTGCGTGGGTCCGTCATCTCCGACCAGTCCGGCTCTGTCGAGACAGAACACCACGGGCAGTTTTTGAATGGCCACGTCGTGCACCACCGAGTCGTAGGCACGTTGCATGAACGAGGAGTAGATATTGCAAAATACTTTAAGCCCTTGCGTGGCCATACCGGCACTCAGCGTGACGGCATGTTGTTCGGCAATGCCCACATCAAAGGCACGATGCGGCATCTTTTCCATCATAAATTTCAGCGAAGAGCCCGAAGGCATGGCCGGGGTGATGCCTACGATCTTTTCGTTTTGCTCGGCCAGCTCGATCATGGTATGACCGAAAACATCCTGGTATTTTGGAGGCTGGGGTCCGTCTTTCTTTTTTTGTACGATCTCTCCTGTCATCTTATCGAAAAGGCCCGGGGCATGCCACTTGGTCTGGTCTTTCTCTGCCAGCGCATATCCCTTTCCCTTGGTGGTAATGATGTGCAGAATCTTGGGTCCGGGTATTTCACGGAGGTCCTTTAAGGTTTCGACCAACTTGGCAATATTGTGCCCGTCTATCGGGCCAAAGTAGCGAAGTTTGAGTGCCTCAAATAAGTTGGCGCTGCTGCTGATGATACCCTTGAGACCATCGGTGAGTTTATGGGCCATAGCCCGGCTAAAGTTTTTGCCACGCGGAAGATGGCCCAGCAAATTCCATACATCGTCCTTGATCTTATTATAGGTGGGCGACAACGAGATGTCGGTCAGGTATTCTTTTAAGGCCCCAACGTTCGGATCGATGCCCATGCAATTATCGTTGAGAATAATTAGCATATCGGCATCAGCCACCCCTGCATGGTTCATGCCCTCGAATGCCAGTCCAGCCGTCATGGCGCCATCACCGATCACGGCGACCACTTTGCGATCGCTCTCGCCTTTGTGTTTGGCGGCCATGGCCATGCCCAAGGCGGCAGAGATCGACGTTGAAGAGTGTCCTACGCCAAACGTGTCGTAGGGGCTTTCGCTTCTTTTAGGAAAGCCACTGAGCCCTTTGTATTTACGGTTGGTAGGAAACTGATCTCTTCGTCCGGTCAGGATTTTATGTCCATAGGCCTGATGTCCTACATCCCACACCAGTTGATCATAGGGTGTGTTGTATACATAGTGCAGGGCTGTGGTGAGTTCTACGACACCCAGGCTGGCACCGAAATGTCCGCCGTGCACGCTCACGATGTCGATGATGTATTGCCGCAGTTCTTCGCAAACCTGGTGTAGTTTTTCGCGGGGGAGTTTCTTTAGGTCCTCCGGGCTGTTGATGGTCTTGAGCAAGCTTCCGGGTTCAATTTGCATAGCACTGTGGTTAGGCCTAAAATTAGTGAAATTAATGTCGATGCCCTTTCCTTTTTCGGGGCACCTTATTTGAACAAAATTGGGCTAAAAAGGTTGATGCTGCTCCACTAAAAACACCCCTAGACCATTGGTCCCATCCTGTTATCAAAAAGGGCTGCGCGTTGTACCTTTAACCCGTCATGGGATTTTTATCGGATCGTAACAGGTTGTATTGGGTGTTGCAGCTGGGAGGCTGGGGCACATTTTTGGCCGGGTCATTATTTCTGGCCAACATATTTAACCTGCAATATTCCGAAGCGATCATCATCAATCGTACCATCGTCATGACGCTGACCGGTTTGTTTGCTTCGCATATGCTGCGGGAGGTGCTCAAAAAATCGGGTCTGATGCAAAAAAAGTTGGACCGATCGTTTCCCTGGTTGTTACTGGCGCTGGCCTTTTCTTCTTTTATCTATGGATTACTGGTGCTGGCCTGTTTTGAGGCGTTCGATCTGTACCTCTCACAAGAGACGATCGAAAAATTGAATATGGGGCAATTGGTGTTGGCCGTAAGTCTGGAGATGAGCACTATTATGTTGGCGTGGCTCACCATTTATTGTTTCTATCATTACTATGCCGATAGCCGAAAGCGTCAACTCGAGCAGCTTCAGCTCGAAGGGGTGATCAAGCAGATGGAATTAAAGACGCTCAAGGCGCACCTGAATCCGCATTTTATTTTTAACTCTCTCAATAGTATCCGGGCATTGGTCGAACTCGATCCGGCTCGTGCGCGTCGGGCCATTACCGAACTCAGTAATTTGCTGCGGGGTAGTTTGCAAACTGAGCAGGCACAACTGGTGCCCCTACAAAAAGAGATCGATATCATCCGTGATTACCTGGCGCTAGAAAGCATTCGTTTCGAAGACAGGATGCAGGTAGAATGGCAGATCGCCGAAGACACGTTGTCGCTTTCCGTGCCCCCCATGATGTTACAGACCCTGGTAGAAAATGCGATCAAGCATGGCATCGGCACGCTGCCCGAGGGCGGTCATATAACTATTCGTTCTACACGTGAGACGGTTGCTCATCAACATGTGCTGGAGATCATTAACACCGGAGTGCTGAACGGTGCTGAGCAGACTCCCGGCTTTGGCATCAGCAGTACGCAAAGCCGGCTTATGCTACTGTATGGGTCTGCTGCGCATTTTGATATGGTGCAGCTGCCTGAGCGGTTGGTAAAAGCCACTGTACGTATTCCTCTTTGATCAATTTTATTTATGCCTATCAAAACTATCATCATCGACGACGAAAGGCTGGCACGCGTAGAGTTGCGCAAGTTGCTGGGCGAATTTTCCGAGATCGATATCGTCGATGAGGCGGTAAATGCCGATGAGGCGGTGCAGAAGATCGAGTTACTGCAACCCGAGTTGATATTTCTGGACATTCAAATGCCCGGCAAGACGGGGTTCGATCTGTTGACGGAACTTAACCGAAGCCCTGAGGTTATTTTTACCACGGCGTACCACGAATATGCCATCAAGGCTTTTGAGTTCAATGCACTCGATTATCTCACAAAACCCATCGACCCCAGACGGCTGGCCGATGCCATACAAAAACTGCAGGGCCAAGAATTACGTCGCTCTTCGGCTTCAGTACCCCTGTCGTCGACATTGCTCTCCGACCAAGATCAGGTCTTTGTAAAAGACGGAGAGCGTTGCTGGTTCGTTAAGCTGAGCGAAATTCGACTCTTTGAAAGTGTCGGCAATTATGCCCGCGTTTTCTTTGGAGCCAACAAGCCTCTGATATTAAAGTCGCTCAATGCCCTGGAGGATCGGCTCGATCCGCGTGTCTTCTTTCGCACCAACCGAAAGCATATCGTCAATTTGCGCATGATAGAAAAAGTTGAGCCATACTTCAATGGCGGTCTCTTGCTCGAGTTAAAGGGTGGCGAAAAGATCGAGGTTAGCCGCCGACAAACGCTTCGGTTTAAAGAGATGATGAGCCTGTAGCTGGGGAGATCGATGGCCCATTACGCGCAGCGTGGGTCGCGGCCACTGCCGGCGAAGTCGTGCAGCGGGCTGCACGGGGACGCGACTACGTAGCGTGGTGAACCGCCTCACTGATGGCGCGAATGAGGCTGCGATCTTTTTCGATCGCATTTCCTACCACCACCACATCGGCACCGGCCCGACAAATGGCTGCTGCCTTTTCTGCAGTAGTGATGCCTCCGCCTACGATCAGCGGTACGTCGATCTGCGAAGAAACGGCCGTTACCATCTCTTCGCTTATAGCGGTGCGTGCCCCGCTGCCGGCGTCGAGGTAGATCAGTTTCATGCCCAACATCTCGGCAGCCATGGCCGTGCACTGGGCGATCTCTTTTTTATTGGCCGGAATCGGGCTGGCATTGCTGATGTAGGATACGGTAGTGGGAGCACCTCCGTCGATGACCATGTAGCCGGTAGGGAGCACTTCGAGGCCGCTTTGTTTTACCAAAGGGGCCGACAACACATGTTGTCCAATAAGAAGATCGGCGTTTCTTCCGGAGACCAGCGACAGATATAGCAGGGCATCGGCGTGGCGGGTTACCTGCGAGGGACTGCCCGGAAAGAGGATCACCGGAATATCGCTGTGTTTTTTCAGGTATTGAACCTGCTCTTCGAGCTGATGCGAAATGACCAGACTGCCGCCCACGAACCAGAAATCGACAGCTGCCGATGCGCCCAATGCGATCAAGTCATCGAGCACCGCCACCGGAGCCTTGTCGGGGTCGATGAGTACCGCAAAGGATTTTTTCTGCTGATTTTTTCGCTCGGTGAGCAGTGAATAAAGAGGTCTTTTCATTGGGTGATTTGCCAGTTGCAAATTTGCGGAAAATAGTTTGCATTACGGGGCTAAATATTCTTACAAACAGATCTTGAAATTTCCAAAAAAATCTTCCAAAAAGTAATCCAGAATATGTGAAGAAATGCCCAAATCCACGACAGACAAGGGTTGTGCGCGATTAATCGCGTATTTTCCACACAATGTGAATATTTGAGAGTTTGTTTTTTTTAGGTTAAAAAATATTTTCGTTGACGACCATGCGAAAGCTTGGATCGGAACCGAACCAAGGACCCAAACCCAGTAAATTCTTTTTTGAGTATGCCCAGTAAGAAGTCAGCCGCCACCAAGGGCGGGTTGCAGTTTAGTCGCCGCTTTACTCGTGATGATGTAAGTGTTTTCGATCAGTTCGAGTACGATTACCGCACCTCGGTCATTCGTAATCCTTCTGGCGAAGTGGTCTTTGAGATGACCAATGTCGAAGTACCCAAGCAATGGAGCCAGATCGCTACCGATATCTTGGCACAAAAATATTTTAGAAAGGCCGGTGTGCCCCAGCCCGACAACAGCCTGGGTCGCGAAACCTCTGCCAAGCAAGTGGCCCATCGTATGGCCAACTGCTGGAGAGTGTGGGGAGAGCGCTACGGTTATTTCGCCAGCAGCCAGGATGCACAAGTTTTTTACGATGAGCTGGTGTACTCCATCCTCAACCAGATGTGTGTGCCCAATAGCCCCCAGTGGTTCAATACCGGTCTTTACGAGAGTTATGGCATTGCCGGTAAACCCCAAGGCCACTATTATGTAGATCCTGCCGACGGGCAACTCAAGAAATCACAAAATGCTTACGAGCGCCCGCAGCCTCATGCCTGTTTTATTCTTAGCGTAGAGGACGATCTGGTCAACGAGGGCGGCATCATGGACCTCTGGGTTCGTGAGGCACGCATCTTTAAATATGGATCAGGGGTGGGAACCAACTACTCTAACCTGCGCGGTGAGGGCGAAAAGCTCAGCGGTGGTGGCAGCAGCTCTGGTCTGATGAGTTTTCTTAAGATCGGTGACCGTGCTGCCGGTGCCATTAAAAGTGGCGGTACCACACGTCGTGCGGCCAAGATGGTCTGTCTCGACCTCGATCACCCCGAGATCGTACAGTTCATCAATTGGAAAGTAGAAGAAGAAAAGAAAGTAGCGGCTCTTATAGCGGCCGGTTATCCCTCGGGTTACGAAGACGAAGCATACCGCACCGTGAGTGGCCAGAACTCCAATAATTCTATCCGTATCCCTAACGCGTTCTTTGAGAAATTAGAGAATGATGAGGATTGGGAACTGACCGCGCGCCAAGACGGACGCGTGATGAAGAAAGTGCCGGCCCGGGAGCTCTGGAATCAGATCGCCTATGCCGCTTGGCGCTGTGCCGACCCCGGTACGCAGTACAACACTACCATCAATGAGTGGCATACCTGCCCCGAGGGAGGCCCTATCCGCGCCTCGAACCCTTGCTCGGAATACATGTTCCTCGACAATACGGCTTGTAACCTGGCCTCGGCCAACCTGATGAAATTCTACGACACGACAAACAATAGTTTCGATGTCGAGGGTTACGAATACAACACCCGTCTCTGGACCGTGGTGCTGGAGATCTCGGTATTGATGGCACAGTTTCCCTCAAAAGAAGTGGCGCAACTCAGTTATGAGTATCGTACGCTCGGCTTGGGTTATGCCAACCTCGGTACCATGCTGATGGTAAGCGGCATTCCCTACGATAGCGAAGAGGCTCGTGCCATTGCCGGAGCGCTCACCGCGATCATGACCGGTATCTCCTACAAGACCTCGGCCGAGTTGGCAAGTGTACTTGGTCCCTTTGCCCGATACCAAGAGAACAAGCAGCACATGATGCGCGTAATGCGTAATCACCGCCTGGCTGCTTACGATGCCGATGAATATGAGAACCTCAGCCTAAAGCCTCAAGGTATCAAAGCAAAATATTGCCCTGACTATCTGCTCAAGGCCGCTTGTAAAGCATGGGATGATGCCGTAGAGCTCGGTGAGCAGTATGGGTATCGCAACGCACAGGCCACCGTAATCGCCCCCACGGGTACCATTGGACTGGTGATGGATTGTGATACCACCGGTGTAGAACCCGACTTTGCCCTTGTTAAATTCAAGAAGCTCTCCGGTGGCGGTTACTTTAAGATCATCAACCAAAGCGTTCCCGTTGCGCTCAAGACTTTAGGGTATAGCGAAAAAGAAACGGATGCGATCATCAAGTATGCCGTAGGATCCGCCAGTTTTGCCGGAGCTCCCTTTATCAATCATCAATCGCTCAGCGAAAAAGGATTCATTGCCGACGAGATCAAGCGTCTCGACGCAGCCGCGCTCACGGCCTTTGAGATCGGCTTCGTCTTTAACAAGTACACCCTGGGAGAAGAGTGTTTGCAACGTCTTGGATTTGCTCCCGAGCAATACAACGATTTTGAATGGAGCCTGCTCGAAGCCCTTGGCTTTACCGATGAGCAGATCGAAGC
>JBJTFT010000114.1:0-3010 GCA_046093525.1 Sphingomonadales bacterium
GTAGCCAGTTTTTCGTCGACCATAGCGGCCACGGTCAGATTACCGATAGAAACACCCATTAATTGATCGAGGGTCGTAACATTATTGGCAATAGCGGCATCGGCAATACTCTTGGCAAAGGCAATAAAGTCTGTATTCTTCGATACGAAATCGGTCTCGCAGCTAACACATACGACGATACCGGCCTTATTGTCGGCAGTGGTCTGGGCAATTACGACCCCTTCTTTAGCCTCGCGATCGCTTCTTTTGGCCGCAACTTTTTGTCCTTGCTTGCGAAGCCAGTCAATGGCAGCTTCAAAATCGCCATTGGTCTCTGTCAGGGCCTTGCGGCAAGCCATCATGCCGGCACCGGTGGTCTGACGAAGTTTATTGATGTCTTGTGCACTGATCATTACGGTACTCATAACTAGTTTTATAATTTTTTAAAAAATTAACGACGGGCACCACCGGGTCCACGGCTGGAACTTCCGGCACTGGTACGACGGCGGGCACCACCCCCTGCTCCTCTGCGACCGGCTCCACGGCCTCCTTCTGCTTCGGCCTCGGCCAGCAGCTTGGCGGCTCTTCTTTCTTTCTCATCATCGGTCATTTCTTCTACCTCATCTTCTTTGGCCGCTTGTCTCTCGGCTAACCCTTCTGCGATGGCAGCCGTAATGTAGTTGACCAATACGGTGATCGATTTGGTAGCATCATCATTGGCAGGGATGGCAAAATCTACTTTATTGGGATCGCAGTTCGTATCGACCATACCAAAGGTGGCAATACCCAAACGCTTGGCTTCGGCCAGGGCGATATGCTCGTGCCCGATATCGACAATGAACAAAGCGGCGGGTACACGACCCAGTTGAGCGATACCACCCAACACTTTTTCCATCTTATCCTTGTCGCGGCTCAAGGTCAAACGCTCTTTTTTGGTGATGCTGTCGAACGAACCATCGCCCAACATTTTTTCGATGCTCTGCATTTTCTTTACGCTCTTCCGAACGGTATTGAAATTGGTCAGCATGCCACCCAACCAACGCTCGGTCACATAGGGCATGTTAACGCGCTTGGCACACTCGGTAACGATGTCTTTGGCTTGCTTCTTGGTACCGACAAAGAGGATCTTCTTACCGCTGCGAGCGATCTGCTTTAAAGCAGCCGCCGTCTCTTGCATGCACTCAACGGTCTTGTTCAGATCGATGATGTGAATACCTTTCTTCTCGGCGAAGATGTAGGGAAGCATCTTGGGGTTCCACTTCTTTTTGAGGTGACCAAAATGTACACCGGCGTCCAGAAGTTGCTGTTGTAAGGATGTATTGTTTTCCATGGTAGGTAAAATACTTTATAAATGATGGGGTTCGATTAACGTTTAGAGAACTGGTAGCTGCGACGGGCTTTCTTATGACCGAACTTCTTACGCTCCACCGAACGGGGATCACGCTTGAGCAGACCGGCCGCCTTGAGAGCCGGACGAAACTCCGGATTCAGCTCGACCAATACACGGGCAATACCGAGCATAGCGGCCTCCGCCTGTCCTTTAACGCCACCGCCATCGGCATTGATCTTGATATCGTATTTGCCTTCGACCTCAACGGTCTTAAGTGGACGCTCGACCTGGTTTTGTAAATACACCAGCGAGAAATAAGTTTTATAATCCTTGTCGTTGACAGTGATCTTTCCATCTCCCTTAGAAATGAAAACACGGGTTACGGCTTCTTTACGACGACCGACTCCGTTAGTTTGGTTTGTTGCCATTTATAGATTATTTGAAAGTTTTAAATTAAAATGTAAGCGCCTTGGGTTGCTGGGCTCCGTGCGGATGTGCATCGCCAACGTACACGAATAATTTCTTGTACATCTTGCGACCCAAACGATTCTTAGGGAGCATTCCTTTAACGGCGCGCTCAATGACCACTTCGGGACGACGTTTTTGCAGGTTGGCAGCCGTCTCTTCTTTACGACCACCGGGATACCCGGTGAAGTGATCGTAAATTTTTTGCTCAAGCTTATTGCCGGTAAAGACAACCTTTTCGCAATTGATGACGATCACATAATCGCCGGTGTCTACGTGGGGTGTGTAGCATGCCTTGTTCTTACCACGGAGTACCGCAGCGATCTTAGCACACATACGACCAACGGTTTGATTAGTACCGTCCACAACATACCAGTTGCGTTTTACGGTAGCCTCGTTCGCATGTTTGGTAGTGAAATGTAATTTGCTCATGACTTGTTTTTTGAGAGTGCCGCTATCCCGGCACCCGATTTAAAAATGGGATGGCAAAGGTAGGTGCCGATAGGCAAAAAGCAGCGGAAAAAAGGATCAATTTTTAGAAGAGGGCCTATAAATTGTTGATTTTCAATAAAAATTTTGACATGCTTCTAAAACCTTCGGGAAAATAGTCGACAAAACAAAGAAAGACCCGGCACAGCGAGAACCGAACCACGGAGTGAGCAAGGCATAAAAAAAGAGTAGCCCGACAGGACTACTCTTTTCTAAAGAAGATCGAGTACGATTAGTTGATCGTAACGGTCTGCAGATTTTCGTTGAGTGTAATGGTGTAGGTACGAGCCGTAGAAGGCGTTTTAAAGTTATTACCGCCCTCCCACCTGATACGACGAGGCGTTCCTACAGATTGGCTGCCTCCACTGGCATCTTCGTAATCGAAGGCACCCCAGCCATTGCCGGCCAGGAATTTGATATCCTTATTGGCCTCAAGAGCAATAGAGATGGTCCATACACCGGCACCTACATAGGTCATCTGAGGGCTGGCGCCAGGGTTCCAGGCAGAAACACCAGTTATGCCATCGCCTACTACACGCATTTCGGTAGCGGGAGAGATCTCGTATTTGATATTGTTGACATCACGACCATCCCAAATAACACGGTAACGACCAGAGGCAGTTACATCGGGCATGTTAGGACCATTGACGAGCATGGATGAACCACTACCGCCATTGGCACCGTAGCTACGTGCGTTGGTAGCAGTGATATCGCCATTGTTCCAATCGTTGTTGTCGATCAGCTTCC
>JBJTFT010000115.1:0-3647 GCA_046093525.1 Sphingomonadales bacterium
TCCTTCCTCTGCCTTTTACCTGCACCTTTACACCCATATTCTCCAGTAGATATAAAGCATCCTTTAAGCCCATTCCTTTTACGTTCGGCATCACCTTGCTTCGCAAGGGTTGCGCCTTTAGTACGGTCTTACCCTGCGTATTGTACGCCTTGACCCACACTTGTTGCTGCATCGAATCGGCATAGGGCAATTGAAGGGTTTGAAATACATGACGCAGGTCATTTCCGTTACCGGCATAGAAGAAAAGGGTACTGTCTGCCTTTTTTACGAACTGCGAAGGATCTTTTCGATCGACATACATCGCGTAAACCTTAGTAGCGATCTCGCGAAAAACAGGAGCCGCTACGGTGCCCCCATAGTGCGAGGCGGCATAGGGCTTTGTGCGTACCACTACAATGCAAGTGTATTGGGGACGATCGGCCGGAAAGTAACCGACGAACGAAGCCTGGTAAACCCGATCCCCATATTTGATAGGACCATCCGATACCAGTGCCGTACCCGTCTTACCTGCTACCGCAAAAGGAACCCCTTCGAACGCGCGTCGTGCGGTGCCCTCGGTAACTACCGCTTCCATGGCACTACGCGCTGCAGCAATGACCTCGGGCTTGCAGAGTTGATCTTCCAAGACAACAGGCTCCACTTCGCGATATAAGGTTCCACCCTGCTGGATACGACTTACCAGATAAGGTTTCATCATCTTGCCTCCATTAGCCACGGCATTATAAAGCGTAAGGGTATGTAATGGACTTACCTGAATAGCATAACCAAAACTCATCCACAGCATATTACCCAACGAACTTCCTTTTTCGTTGAGGGGTGCCATGCTGGGTCTTGGTACATTGCTCAGGTCGATCGGTGCGCGCTTATCGAGTTGAAACTTTTTGAAATACGTTTTGATCTCCTGCGGATCTTTTCCGAATGCCTTTAAGGCTAGTTTGCTCATGCCCACGTTCGAGCTATGCGCATAACATTCTTTGACCGTCAAAAAAGGTTTAGGAGAACGCTCGGCATCAATTACCATTTTAGGGCCCACCATAGCGCGGCCCGCACTGCCGATCTCGACCGGATCATCGATACGACTGGTTCCCTTTTCCAGCACGGCCAATAGCGTAGCCAGTTTGATGGTAGAGCCTGGTTCTGTAGCGCGCAAGGCATAATTATCATCCTCCCAATAATGTCCATCGGGTCGTCGTCCCAAATTGGCCATGGCCTTTATCTTTCCGGTAGCCGTCTCCATTACAATAGCCGTACCATAGAGGGCCTCACTTTGTACCATCATTCGCATCAGCGCCGTTTCGGTAATGTCTTGCATGGGAAGGTCGATGGTCGTGTAGAGATCTTTTCCGTTCTCGGGCTCCGTCTCAGAACCCGCAATAGGAATGGCCGCTCCTCCTGCAATAAAGCGGACCAGTCGCACTCCCTCTTTTCCGCTCAGCAACGAGTCATAGCTTCTTTCTAACCCTACATTTTGCTTTCTGACCTTACCGTCGCTGGCCAAATGTTCGCGAGACAGACCAATGGTGCGACCGGCCAGAATTCCATAGGGCAACAATCGCTTGCTGTTCGTCTCAACAATGACGCCGCTGCGATTGGGGCCTAACCTTACCAAGGGTAAATCGCGAAAAGCCTTGTACTGCGCAAAACTTAACTTCTTTTTGAGTGGATAGTAACGCGACTTCTTTTCGTAGGCCGCTGTTATGGCTGCCTTGTATTGTGCAGGTGTTTGGTCTTGAAACAATCCTGAGAGGGCCACAGAAAACGAATCTATATTCTCTTTAAAGCGACGCCCTTTCTTTTCGCGCAAGCCATCGGCACAGAGGTCCAGATAGATATCAAAGGTGGGAATGGACGTACTCAGAAATTGCCCATCCTCGGAGTAGATCGTGCCGCGCTGCGCATCGAGCGTTACATACCGCTGGTGCAAACTGTCACTAAGCCGTTTCCAATAGGCGCCTTGAAAGCGCTGGATATAAAAAGCGCGACCCACCACCCCCGCTCCCAGCAAAGCCAGGCCGATAAAGCTGATGTACACCCTCCACAATATGTCGCGTTTAACTTGCATAGGTCTTAGTATGACATGGGTTCGGGTAGGCTATCTATCAATACCACCGGAGAAACGGTCAATTCCTGAAGACCCAATGGGGCTACGGCATTGATCAGTTCGCTCTGCTTGGTTCTCGATAATAATTCTCCCTTGATCATTTTGTATTCGTATTTGAGTTCCTTTACTTCTTTCTCTGTCTTGTTGATATCGCGGATCGTCTTGTTCGCATAATGTCCGTTGTAGATGTAAAGCACAGCCAGCAGGGCCAGAAACAAAAAGAACGGCACCTGCTGTACCAGCGACTGGTAATGAAACCAGCGACTCCAATTCAATTTCTTTTCGGTTGTCACGCTTTGCATACTACGCTGTTACGCTATTTTTTGTGCTACCCGCAGTTTTGCGCTGCGAGATCGCGGATTTTTTTTCAACTCCTCGCTGCCTGCCACGATTGGCTTTTTAGTGAGTGGCTTCCAGGGAGAGGTTGACGAGATAGAGAGAAACGGATGATCTTGCCTTTGCTCGAGGGTGCCTTCTTTAAAGAACTGCTTGACCATTCTGTCTTCGAGCGAATGAAAGCTGATGATGGCCACCCTGCCGCCGGGCTTAATGACCGGCGATAATTGCGAGAGGAGTTCACCGAGCGCATCGAGCTCTTCGTTGACCTCCATCCGCAAGGCCTGAAATACCTGGGCGAAGTATTTGTTGGGGTTTCCTTTTACCGCTTCGCGAATGGCTTGCTTAAATCCGTCGATGGTGCGAAGAGATTGCGTGGCGCGTGCCGTAACGATCGTTTTGGCCAGTGTCTTTGCATTGGTGACCTCTCCATACTGCTCAAAGATTTTGTGCAGCTTCGACTCTTCGTAGGTGTCTACCACCCAAAAGGCCGTTTTGGAAAGACGCTGGTCCATTCGCATATCAAGTGCCGCATCAAAGCGGGTCGAAAAACCCCGCGAAGCCTCATCGAACTGATGACTGCTAACACCGAGATCTGCAAGAAGGCCATCGACGGGAAGCAATCCGTGCAATCGAAGAAAGCGTTGCAGGTATCTGAAATTCTCTGGCACAAAAACAATTCGGTCATCGGCCGGAAGATTAGACCTTGCATCGCTATCTTGATCGAAAGCGACCAAACGACCTTTGGGTCCGAGTTTGTCGAGAATGGCACGCGCGTGTCCGCCGCCGCCAAAGGTGCAATCGACATAGATACCATCGGGCTTGATGGAGAGACCCTCGATTACTTCAGCCAGCAGTACAGGTATGTGATACGAAGGCTGCAAGGTTATCGATCAATTGACGGATCCGCCCCCCATTACTTCATTGCCCAGCTTGCTAAAAGCATCCGAAGAAAAGGAGTCAAAGAACTTTTTGTACTTATTACTATCCCAGATTTCCATTTTATTACCCGACGACGCGATCACGATGTCTTTTTCTAGCTCTGCATAAGCCTTCAGGTTCGGCGGCAACAGAATTCGTCCTGCGGTGTCGGGTTCCACATAGGTGGCCCCATTCAAAAAAGCCCTGCGGAATTCTCGCTGGCGGGGATCGAATTCGTTCAACCCTTTGATCTTTTCGAACAAAGGCTCCCACTCCTTGAGCGTATAAA
>JBJTFT010000116.1:0-19128 GCA_046093525.1 Sphingomonadales bacterium
ATTTTCTTAGTGGCCTTTTTTATGCCACGGGTTACCAGTGGCACGCTCGTGTTTTGGGCAGCCCTCGTTGCAGAGCTGTTGGTGATCGTTGTTTTTTTGCTTTCTCGTGCGGGTGTATTTAAGTTGGCTTTTCTTTGGCTCAATCCGTTTGGAGCCGGGTTGGTGGTTCTGTTTTGTTTCTTATTTCAGTGGACGACAAAAAAAATCGCTCCGGTTAGGGAGCGACTTTTATAGCGTAGGCGAAAGATGCGCCTAAAGACTAGTAATTATTTTAGGTCTGCCAACAATTTCTCGTTGAGCTTTACATAATCCATATTCTTGGCAGCCAGGGCCAGTTCTTTTGATTTTTCGGCAGCGGCTCTCGCGTCGGCGGTCTTGCCCAGCTTGGCCAGGCAGTTGGCACGCTGGTGATGTACCCAATAAGCGTTGGGGGTCAGCTCTACGGCTTTATTGAACCAGGTAAGTGCTTGGTTGAGGTATTTTCCGTTATCCATGTATTACATGGCGGCATTGTAGTACGGGGGTTTTTCTCCCTGCATTACTTTGGCAATATTGCTCATGATCTTACTGTCGATATCGGTAGAGATCGGCAGGCTAACCTTTGTCTTATCCCAAGAAAGACTAAGCTGGCAACTATTGGGTTTAATGTTGTCTACGGCAATGGTAAAGTTCTCTACACCTTCTTTTAACTTCTCTACGGGGGCGCTGACTCTTACCACGTCCATATCTTGTTTGTACGCGCTGGCACCTGTTACATCGGTTTGCTTGCTGATGATGATCGTCCAGTTGTCCTTATCGGGAATACTGAGCAGGCCATATTTACCCGGGGCAAGGGTAACACCACCAATGCTCACATCGTCGCTGAATTGAAGCGTGGTGGCATTATTGGCTCCGGTGCGCCAAACCGATCCGTAAGGAACCAGGTCTCCAAAAACTTTACGACCCTTAACGGCGGGGCGAGAATAATTGATCTCGATATTGCCAAGACCAAAGTCTTGCTTAACAGTTTGGGTGGGACTGGGGGCAGGGGTTTTAAGTTGCGCTTGGGCATTGATGACCCATACGAGGCAAGTGATCAGCCAGAAGAGTTTTTTCATATATCAATTTTTTTTAGGAGTGTAAAATTAAGACAATCCCACTACTTTGACCGGATAGTCTCTGTGGCCGTCGCAGGGCGAAAGTGTCGGGGGGCTTATGGCTTAAAGCCGGGGTGGAACCGCTCGAGGGTCTTTCGCAAGAAATCGCGGTCGAGGTGGGTGTAGATCTCGGTGGTGGTGATGCTGGCATGGCCGAGCATTTCTTGCACTGCACGCAGGTCGGCACCCCCTTCTACCAGGTGCGTGGCAAAGGAGTGTCTGAACGTGTGGGGTGAGACCGCTTTATTGATGCCCGCTTTTTGGGCTAATGCCCGAATGATATAAAAGACCATCACCCTAGATAAGGCAGCTCCTCTTTTGTTGAGAAACAGAATATCCTCCATTCCTTTAGCCGGGCTTTGGTGTATGCGTATCTGCTCGCGGTACAATTTAATGTAGTGCGATGCGTCTTTTCCGATGGGAACCAATCTTTCTTTATCCCCCTTTCCTCTTACCCGAATGTAATCGAGGTCAAGATAGAGTTGCGAGATCTTAAGCCCGATCAACTCGCTTACGCGTAAGCCACAGCTATAGAGTGTCTCTAACATGGCTTTGTTGCGCGTGCCCTCGGGAGTACTCAGGTCGATGGCAGCGATCAGGGCCTCTATCTCTTCGAAACTCAGAGTGTCGGGAAGGGTTCGTTTTTGTTTGGGGGCTTCGAGCAGTGTGGTAGGGTCAACAGAAACGATCTGTTCGAGAACGCAATAGCGAAAAAAAGATTTGATGCCTGAAATGATGCGCGATTGAGAGCTGGACGAAAGTCCCAGCTCATTGATCCAATGAATAAAGAGTCGTAACGTCTCTGCCGATAATTGTTCGGGCCGTGGGGGAGATGGTTGTAGCTGTAAATAGCGGGTAAGAAGATCAATATCTCTGCCGTAGGCCGCTACCGAGTGATCAGACAGGGAGCGTTCTAGTTGCAGCCAGGCCTTGTATCCTTTCTTGTAAGGCTCCCACATGGCGATATTATTCTAGCGTGATGTTCTTTTCTTTCTCTACCCATTTGTTGTTGCTCTTGAATCGTACCCAAATGCGCGTATCGGTAATGTGCACCGAATCGAGATGATCGTGAATAACGTCATAATCGATGGGTAGCTTTTCTCCGAAGGTCATCATCGCTTTTTTTCCGCTGTAGGCATCCTCTACAAAAATGTTGCCCCGGTCGGTGTTGACGATCAGGTTGTCTGGAATGGAAAATTTGCGATCGAACGAATTGATACCACTGGACTTGATAGAGAATTTTTCTTTTTTGTCGTAAGGTAATTTAATCTGAAAGCCCCGGCCGGTAAGGCAATCGTTGAAGAGCAGCCATACGTAAGCGTTGTCTTTGAATTTAGCGGCTACGAATTGGCGATTGATGCGCACCGGCTGACCGATCAGGTAAGCGAATCCGGTCTTTGTATACGTGTCCATGTCGGCATGGTTCCACTGGATACTATCCGGAAGGCATCCTTTCATGGAGATGCTAACGGTGGGCAGGGTAGTATGCACACCGGTAAACGCAATGGTATCGTTGGTGCAGGTCGTATCACAAAAAGTAGCCTGACCACCCGATCCCTGACAGGCCGGAAGTAAGAATTGAACGAAGGCAAACAAAATAAAAAGTCCCGCTAGTCTCATGGCAAAGGGGTTTGTACAAATTTAAATGGTTTGAATGATTATATTTGCGCCCCATGCAAAAGCCTTCTACATATGTGCTCCGTTCGTTTCGTGCCAAGGCCCGTCACCATAAAACGGCATTCAAACGTTTTTTGACTCGTCTCGAAAAAAAACCGATCCGAGGCATCCAACAGTTGATCGCTCAAAAAGAAAAAGAAGTATGGTCCGAAGTAGACTGTTTGTCTTGTGCTAATTGCTGTAAGACCATGACCCCGACGTATACCCCTGCCGATCTAAAAAGAATCTCTCGTCATTTTAACATGACGGTTCAGGAGTTTAAAAAGAAGTGGCTCAAACAAGAAAGAAGTGGTGATCGCGATTGGGTCAATCGTTCTACGCCCTGTCAGTTCTTAGATACCAAGAGCAATAAGTGCCGTATCTATGCGATCAGACCCCTTGATTGTTCCGGCTTTCCGCACTTACCAAAAAAGTTTGCGGAGTTCGCCCACATCCACAAGCAAAATCTGGACAGCTGCCCTGCCACATTTTTACTGGTAGAGAAACTTAAGCAGCAACTTAGCGATCGCCTGTAGTCCGGTACGGTTGGCATTGCTGGCTTTATCTTCTCTGCGCACCTGGCCGGTCAAGTTACATCCTCGATCAACTCGATCAACGGGGCTTCGCCCTTTTTCCAGGTAATGGCGATCACATCGTATTGCATCCATTTTCGCTTGGTTAGTTGCAGCAAGACCCCGGCCGCTCGCCGCAGTACGTTCATTTTTTGAGAATGAACTCGTTGTTCGGGTGGCCCCCAGGTGGCGCTGCTGCTGGTTTTGACCTCTACCACATGCAACCATTCGCCGCGAGTGGCGACAATATCGATTTCTGTTTTACCCCATCGGAAATTTCGCACCAAAACCGTGTAGCCATGTTGCTCTAGCCAGTCGGCTGCCAATGATTCTCCGGCGTTCCCCAGCGTAAGATGCTCCTTCATGCTGTATCTTTAACCAAGTATAAACCGTAGATGCGATGGATGCAATATGGCCCTTGCGGGGCGTGGTAAAACACTATGATTGGGGAGGTCGCCGATATATAGCCGATCTTTTATCGGATGATAATTCCGATCAAAAGCCCTTTGCGGAGTATTGGATGGGCACCCATCCACAGGGAATGTCGGTAGTGGCTGGTGAGGATGGCGAATGGATGCCCGTAAAGCAGTTGGTCGGCGAGCTTAGTTTCTTATACAAGGTGCTTGATGTAAGCAGCATGCTTTCTATTCAGGTGCATCCCTCTAAAGAGGCCGCAAAACAGGCATTCGAGCGAGAAAATCAGTTGGGAATCGCGCTGGATGCTCCCCGGCGAAACTACAAGGATACTAATCACAAACCTGAGTTAATGGTAGCCCTCAGCCGTTTTTGGTTGCTGCATGGATTTCAGGAACCTGAGCAGTTAAGACGCACCGTAACACATACTGCGGCTTTGCGATTTTTACTCCCGGTTTTTGAGCAAGGTGGGTACGAGGCGCTTTACCGCATGGTAATGGAGATGCCACAAGATCAGGTCGACCTTTATTTGCGCTCTCATATCGACGCTATTTTGCCCCTCTATCGCCAAGGTCAACTTTCTAAGGACCATCCCGATTTTTGGGCAGCCAGAGCAGCCCTGGAATTTTCGCAGGCGGGCCACATAGACAGGGGTATTTTTTCGATCTATCTTTTTAACCTGGTACGGCTCGAGCCGGGAGAGGCCATCTTTCAAGATGCCGGCGTGCCTCATGCGTATCTCGAAGGACAAAATGTGGAGATCATGGCCAATTCCGACAATGTGCTGCGGGGAGGGCTTACCAGCAAACACATCGATGTGGGTGAACTGATCAAGCATGTTCGTTTTGAGCCCGTCTACCCTCGTGTATTATACGCCGCACCC
Organism: Sphingomonadales bacterium; assembly: GCA_046093525.1. Lineage (GTDB taxonomy): Bacteria > Bacteroidota > Bacteroidia > Chitinophagales > Chitinophagaceae > JJ008. The sequence continues at coordinate 4,662 of JBJTFT010000116.1, forward strand.
GCCGACGGGTCCTTTGAGATTCCGGTAGATGATTTCAGGTTGCGTCAGTTATTGCCGGTAAGCGGTTCGGTGCAGCCATTACTGGTAGAGACGCCCTCTATCCTGCTCTGTATGCAGGGGTCCGTGGAGCTAAGGGCAGGGGAGCGAACCATCCTGCTTAAACAGGGACAACCGGCCGCCCTGCTAATACCCGAACAACCCATAACCATCAGGGCCCTTTCGGATGCTACGCTCTTTTGCGCCACAACGGGTATCCACAGTCGTTGATAATTCAACCACCGATTTGATACAATTGAGTTAATTTTGTAAGACACTTTTCTCTTAAACCGAAACCATGAACAGCGCCATAAAATTCAGTGTATTTACCCTGATACTCGTACTCCTGACCACGGCTTGTAAATTCTTTTTTGGTCCCGAGATCGCTTTCTCGGGCTTTTCTCCCGTGTTGGCCATCGCGCTTTTCTCCGGGTACGTGTTCAGTAAAAAAGAAGGACTCTTTATATTGCCCTTACTATCGCTATTGCTCAGTGATCTTTTTATACAAGTGCTTTATCAGCAGGGACTGTTCGAGTATGCAGGCTTTTATGGCGGACAATGGAAGAACTACCTGTTACAGCTTAGTGCTACGCTCATAGGGGCACTGCTCAGAGGCAGAAGCCATCGCTCACTGGCCTTGGGTGCCGTTGCCGCGCCCACTTTCTTTTTTTTCCTTTCCAACTTTATGGTGTGGTTGGCTTCTTCGGAGGCCGTCTATGCTAAATCCGTTGGTGGGTTGATGACCTGCTACACGGCCGGTCTTCCTTTTTACCGCAATTCGCTGATCGGTACCTTCGTGTTCTTGCCGGTTGTCTTGATGCTGTTCAATTATTTGGAGCGCAGAAAGACCTCGTTGGTACTGGCGCGTTAAGCTACACTCTCCTCGTACCCGGTATCTATCTTTAGTTTTTTTCCGGCAGCCGCCTCTGTAGCGAGTTGATCGCACCGGTTGTTGTATTCATTGTCGGCATGCCCCTTTACCCAATGAAAATGCAGGTGATGTTGTTGGCTTAATCCATAAAAGATTCGCCACAGATCGGCATTCTTCTTTCCGCCTCTAAAATTGGTGGCCATCCATTTTCTTAACCATCCTTCTTTGACTGCTTTGACCACATACTGGCTATCGGAGTAGATCTCTATGTGCAGCGCTTCTTTTTTGAGTGCCTGCAAAGCCGCGATCACGGCCATCAGTTCCATCCTGTTGTTGGTCGTTAGGCGATATCCCTGCGACAATTCGAGTTGATGGCTTCCACTCATCAGGATCGCACCATAGCCGCCCGGTCCGGGATTTCCTTTGGCGGCGCCGTCGGTGTAAATGATGATGGGTTTTGCCATGGCAACAGTGGCTATACTTGAAAGACACCTGTTTTTAAGGCCTCGATATCGGGATTGTGATTAGCAGCCGCGATACCTTGTGCTACCAATTGGCGGGTATGGGCAGGATCGATGATCTCGTCTACCCACAGTCTGGCGGCTGCATAGTAAGGCGAGGTTTGCTTTTCGTAACGACTCTTGATATCGTTCAATAATTTCTCTTCGGTCTGCGGATCGATGGTCTTTCCTTGCGCTTTCATCGAAGCGACCTCTATTTGTAACAAGGTCTTGGCAGCGGCTTCGCCTCCCATTACAGCGATCTTGGCCGTAGGCCAGGCATAAATAAAACGAGGGTCGTAGGCTTTGCCACACATGGCATAGTTGCCGGCCCCGAATGAATTGCCCATGATGATCGTGATCTTGGGAACGACCGAATTGGCCACGGCATTGACCAGCTTGGCGCCATCTTTGATGATGCCGGCCTGCTCGCTGCGACTGCCTACCATAAAACCGGTCACATCTTGCAAAAAGAGCAAGGGGATCTTCTTTTGATTGCAATTGAGAATAAAGCGGGCCGCTTTATCGGCACTATCGTTATAGATAACACCTCCCATTTGCATTTCGCCTTTACCGCTCTTTACGATCTTTCGTTGGTTGGCCACAATACCCACGGCCCAGCCTTCTATTCGGGCATAGCCACATACGATGGTCTTTCCGTAGGCCGATTTAAAAGCAGAAAAACTGCCGGCATCCACCAGGCAATCGATCACTTCTTGCACGTCGTATGGTTTGCCATCTCGGGGAAAGATACCGTAGATGTCGGTGGTCGGACGGGCAGGAGTCACCGGTTTTATTCTGTCAAAGCCGGCTTGCTTTGGTGCACCCAGCAAAGACATCGTTTTTTTGATATGGTCAAGGCAAGCTTCTTCGCTGGTAAAGGTGTAATCGGCCGTGCCACTAATCTGTGCGTGCATGCGGGCTCCTCCCAAGCTATCGTTATCGATATCTTCTCCTATGGCAGCCTTGACCAGATACGAACCGGCTAAGAATACCGATCCATTTTCCTCTACCATCAGGGTTTCGTCGCTCATGATGGGGAGATAGGCACCCCCTGCTACACAAGCTCCCATTACCGCGGCAATTTGCGTAATGCCCATGCCACTCATTTTAGCATTGTTGCGAAAGACCCGGCCAAAGTGTTCTTTGTCGGCAAAGATCTGTTCTTGCATGGGTAAGTAAACACCGGCACTATCTACCAGATAAATGATCGGCAGCCTGTTTTCCATGGCGATCTCTTGTAGCCGTAGATTTTTTTTGCCGGTAATAGGAAACCAGGCTCCTGCTTTTACGGTTTGATCGTTGGCGACTATAACGGCTTGTCTTCCGCTAATGCTGCCAATGCCCGCAACCGTACCGCCGGCAGGGCATCCTCCCTGGTCTTCGTACATTTCGTACCCTGCAAAAAGCCCCAGCTCAATAAAAGAGCTGTCTTTATCGATGAGGTATTCGATGCGTTCGCGCGCCGTTTTTTTATTTTTAGCCTTCTGCTTTTCGATCGATTTTTTTCCTCCTCCCAGCCGTACCTGTGCCGCCCGTTGTTCCATTTGGCTCAACAAGCTTCGCAGGTGGTCTTCGTTTTGGTTAAAGGTCAAATCCATACTTATTGATATTTGGTCTCGATGTCTTGCAAGACTTTTACTAAGCGTTCGGTAATGGGCACTTCGGTCCCTTCGAACCCGCCGTAAAAATCGGGGTTTTGTGTGCGTATGTTGTTATAATAGGCCTGTTGTTGCTCGAGATCTTTTCGGATGGCTTGTTTTATTTTGCCCGCCAACTCTTTCATGCCCGCCTTGTAACAAGCCTCCAGATAAATTAGCGCGGTTTGGTTATGACTGTTGAATCGGCTCACCATGGCATAGGGGAGCGTTTCGGTCGAAATACCTTTTTCGGCTTTTTCGATCAGTGTTCTGGCCTCGGCCGTTTTACCGGCATCGGCCAGATTACCTGCCGCCTCGGCAAAGATCTCTCTGATGTTGAGCAGGTGGCGACGATTTTCCTCATCCATATACATTCCCTTTTTGTCGGCGCCTCCAAAGCGATACTTTTCGTTGAGGTTCTTGTAGATCACGGCCAGGTTATTGTCGCGAATGGGGGTTCCACCCAATCCGTTGGCACGCATCGATTGATCGGCCATCCATTTCATTTGCGAATATTGGGGCACCACGGGAACCAACCGATAGGCCAACCCTTCTTTACGCAAGAAAGGACCAAAGCCCAACTCTCCATAGGGAGAAGTAAAATAGATCGGCCGTTTCCATTTGTTGGCCGCAATGATATTCGAGATCATCAGGTCGTTCTTGAGTAGCGCTCTCTTGGGTAATTCAAAGGCGAAATCGGCAAGGATGGTGTCTTCGGGATTGGCCGTTCCATTTTGCAGTACCGTTGTTCTGTCTACGGGTACCACCACGCGACTTACCGGGATCATGTTGAGCGGCTCTCCCCGGGTGTTATCCATGCGAGAGGGATCGTCGCTTCCTACGTAATTCTTCATTACGTCGTATAGGTCATAGAACGCTTCTTGGTCTATACCCGACACCGGGTTATAGAGCACATAATTTCGGGTATTGCCTTGCACTTTAGAAGCTTCCCAGATCAAATCGATAGAATCGGCATCGTTGATCTTATAGCGAAGTTGATTAATATACCAGTCAATGCCTAGCAAACTGTTATTGACCACACGTATATCGGTGCGAATGCCTTCTACCTCTTGGGCATACCAAAGTGGATACGTGTCGTTATCGCCAAATGAAAATAGAATGGCATTAGGAGCGCAGCTCTCCAGGTAATTTCTGGCCAGATCGGGTGCCGTGGTCTTATGGCTACGATCGTGATCGTTCCAGTTTTGATTGGCCATCAATGCGGGAACTGCCAGACAGCACACTGTAGTCAGCACAATCAAAAGGGGTTGTTGTCTTCCTTGGCCGGTTATCTTACCCAATAACCAGCTGAGTCCTGCTCCCAGTAGGGCAGCGATGGCAGCTGCCCCCAAGGCATTGATCATGGCTCCTTGTCCGCTTCCGGGAAAACAACTCATGAACGTAACGAGAAACGCCAGCCCGGGTGTATAAAATAGAAAATCGCGGTAGTGTGCCTGCGATAATTTCTTAGAGGCGATCTGTACAAAGGCGATCAAGGCCAGCCCTATCCATAGCGCAAAGGCGTAGAAAGATCCCACATAGGCATAATCCCGCTCGCGGGGCTGATTACCCGGCTGGTTCAGGTACAACACAACGGCAATACCCGTAAAGAAGAAGAGCAAGAAACTGACGATCCAGTCCTTTTTGTTTTGAAGAAATTGATACACGCATCCGATGATGCCCAAGATAAAAGGCAGTAAGAAGAAATAATTGGTGGCTCCATTGTGCCGAATGCTGTCGGGCAGCTTCGATTGGTCGCCCAGCCGCGCGTTATCGAGCATACCGATGCCGGTCACCCAGTTTCCATCGCGCTTGTTGCCCATCCCCTGAATATCGTTTTGCTTACCGGAGAAGTTCCACATAAAATAACGCCAGTACATCAGGCTCATCTGGTAGCTGAAGAACCAGTTGATATTATCGCCATAGGTAGGAGCCTGGTAGGCGCCACTTTCACGATCTTGGCCCAGCCCCAGCCACTCTGCATAGAACTGTGCGTGGTATTGATCGTCGCTCGAATCCCAAATACGGGGAAACAGTTGTTTGACCTCGCTGCTAAAATTATATTCTTTGCTTCTTCCGATAGGCAAATAACGGTCGGCTCCCTTAACGTATTTCATCTCGCTTTCGATAAAGGGTTCGCCGGCTACCAGGTCTTTAGAGGGATCGGCCGCAAAATGAGGACCATAGACCAACGGAGCACTGCCGTACTGTTCACGACTAAGGTAGTAGACCAGGTTAATGGGATTATCGACATTGTTCATGTCAATACCCGGATTCGCATTCGATCTGATAAGTGCTGTAAAGTACATGCAATAGCCCAGCATCATAAAGGCGTAGCACCACAACGAGAGCTTGAGCATACGGAGTGCAACGGGTTTGATAAAATAACCCATGGCCCCGGCGGCGGCGGCCAATACAAGCAATCCGGTAAATTTAATGCCATCTCCGGGCACGACCACAAGCGGTGTTAGCAGTAAGAATAAGAATGCCACCGACCAACCCGTTAGCAGGGCCGGTTTAAGTTGGCTGTCCTTAAAGCGAAGGGCCACGATGACCAATGCTGTTAAGGCCAAGAAGTAAAAGGCAAAGCCAGAAAAGAAGGGCAGCCCCAATGTATTGACAAAGAAAATATCAAACAGACCGGCCGCTTTCATGGAGTATTGAATAACGCCCACCTGCACTAGTCCTGTAATGGCGCAGCCGATCAAAAAGGCATAGATCGCGCCTTTGGTGGTGGCTTGGTAGCGACGGTAGTAATAGATCATTACAATGGCGGGAATGGTCAACAGATTTAACAGGTGCACCCCAATGGACAAGCCCATCATAAAGAACAGAAATACGATCCAGCGGTCGGCCTGCGACCGAAGCACAGGGTCCATGCCGGCACGCTCATCGGCTTGCTCCCACTTGAGCATGGCCCAAAATACCAGCGCAGTAAAGAAAGAAGACAAGGCATATACCTCACCCTCTACCGCACTAAACCAAAACGAATCAGAAAAAGTGTAGGCCAAGGCGCCCAGGGCACCGGCCGCCATGGTAGTGATGGTTTGGTGTTGCGTAAGTTCTTCGCCGGCCCCCACAAATAGTTTTCTGCCAAAATGGGTGATGCTCCAAAACAAAAACAAGATCGTGGCGGCACTGGCCAACGCACTCATAAAGTTAACGGCACTGCCCGCCGTGAGCGGGTTATCGCCGAATAGTACAATAAAAAATCTTCCGAGAAGAACAAACATCGGCGCCCCGGGCGGGTGCGGTAGTTGCAGCCCTTTGGCGCTGGCAATAAACTCTCCGGTGTCCCAGAGGCTTCCTCGGGCCTCGCGGGTAAGAACATAGGTGGTAAGTGCGATCAAAAAGATGAGCCAGCCGGTGAGGTTGTTTGCTTTGCGAAATGTCATGAGTCGGATGATTTTGCTATAGGCAAAAATAGGGGATAGGAGGGTAAGTTTTGGTTAATTCGGGCAGGCGTTCTACGGAGGGGCATCACTGAAAATACACGCGCACCGTCTGGTAGGCCAATTGGCCTTGTCGGCTTCTCTCCGAAAAGCCCTTTAGTCCAAACAGACCGGCGGCATTTCCTTTGTTGATGGCTATTTCGAGGTAGCCCGCACTGTTAAATAGGGCCAGTTTGTCTCCTTCGGCCACGTCGGCATAGCTTTCGCTTAGCTGGTCGATCGTTTCGTCTCCTCTAAAGACGATCTTGAATCCACGTCCTTTTCTGTTCTCTTCGAACTGGGCACGCGTAATGTTGACGATCACATTCTCGAAGCCATCGATAAAAATGATCTGACCCTCGATGTATTGCTGCTCGATGGTGGGGCGAAGGTGTTTTTTTTCTGTAATGCTTATATCGGGTCTGCCAATGGAAAGGATCGGCTCTCCCTGGCTCAGCCGATTGACCACTTGTCCCATAACGCCGGTCACTTGCAAGGTGGTGCGCGGCGTGCCCTCTTCGAGTGGGATCCCCATGACTACCTCGGGCGTCTCCTCGAGTATCATGCTGAGTAATCCATTGTCGGCACAAATAAAATATTGCTCCCGATGAAAGGCCAGCAGCAACTGTTTTGGTTTGGTGCCAAATAGATCGACCAAGATCAAATGAAAGGTATGCGGCGGAAAATGCTGAATGGCACTTCTGCATACATAGGCCGCCTGCGTATAATTGAAGGGAGGAATGTTGTGCGAGATATCGATCAGTTGAAAGTCGTTGCTTAGCTGCAATAGTTGCGCTTTGATGGCACCAACCAGGTAATCGGGGCTTCCAATGTCTGAAGTGAGGGTTATCAGGGCCATACCTATTGGATCAACTTTCCTTTCTTAAAGAAAAAGCGGTGTACCAGCTTGTCGGTCAGTTGTGGAAATAGCTTATTCATCCAAACAGTCCGGATGCCGGTAAACGTTAGGACCAGCGTGCGTTTGCGTAACGCAATGGCCTTTAAAATATGACCGGCGCATGCGTCGGCAGACATCATCTTACTTTCGTTCATGGAGGTTTCGCCGTGTGCCTCGGCTTTTTCGTTGAGCGCAGCCTGTCTGATATTAGAGGTCGTAAATCCGGGGCATACCCACATTACATGCACGCCCTGGTGCAGCAGTTCGGTGCGCAGCGACTCCAGCCATCCCTGTAGTGCGAATTTGCTGGCGGAATAACCCGTTCGTCCGGGCAGCCCTCGGTATCCTGCAATAGAGGAGACGCCCACTATAACACCCTTTTGTTGCACGATAGAGGGAAGGGCATATTTGGTACAATACAGGGCGCCATAGAAATTGACGTCCATCAATTTTTTAATGACGTCTATCTCCGCATCGGCAAAAAGCGCACGCATAGAGATACCGGCATTGTTGATAAGGATGTCGATAGGGCCAAAGACCGTTACCGTGCTTTCTATAAAATGGCGACAATCATTTTCTATACTTACATCGGCCACCACCGTATGCAGCGAGGCTCCAGCATTCTCGGTTTGCAATTGATAGAGCTTGTCTTGGTTACGTCCGCAGGTCGATACACGGGCCCCTTGCGCCAGTAAGGCTTCTACCAAGGCTTTGCCGATCCCATCGGTGCCGCCTGTTACCGCAACCACTTTGTTATTGAAGCTTTGCTCCATGGCCTCCTTTTTACAAACCTACTTTAAAAAAGAAGAAAATGAGTTGATAAATCGGTCTAAAAAGTTTTGGTACAAAGGGATAGGGGGCTTATTTTTGCACTCCCAAAAACGAGGTTGATCTCGTAGCTCAGTTGGTAGAGCACAACACTTTTAATGTTGGGGCCCTGGGTTCGAGTCCCAGCGGGATCACCAAAAAAGGCCGTCTTTCGAGACGGCTTTTTTATTTAGGATTGGGCTGCGAGGGCAAGACTCATTTGCTCCATCACTTGCTTGTTGGTCATGTCTTGTGCCAGGCAAAGCATATTCAAAAATGCTTTTTCTCCGGAAATGCCATGCCCGATAATGACAGGCTTGGAAACGCCCAATACCGGCGTGCCGCCGTAATTCTCAAAATTAAAGCGATCAAAGTAGGGGTTGCTTACTTGTTGGTGCCGGGCAATGTCGTACAGCGATTCGGCCATTTTTAAAATGATATTGCCGGTAAATCCATCACAAACCATAACGTCGGCTTTGCCGGTCAGCACATCTCGGCCTTCTACATTTCCGATAAAGCGGATCTGTTTATTTTCTTTGAGAAGAGGATGGGTGGCCTGGGCCAGCGCATTTCCCTTGGTCTCTTCTTCGCCTACATTAATGAGACCTACGGAAGGATCTTCGATACCGAGCATCACCCTTGCATAGACCGAGCCCATCGTGGCAAATTGGTTGAGCAATTCGGGTTTGCAGTCGGCATTGAGTCCGACATCGAGCAACAAGGCCGTTCCACCCGTGAGTTTGGGAATGATGGTAGAGATGGTCGGTCGAAGCACCCCCTCGAGTGCTTTGATGCTAAAGTGAGTGCCTACCAGCATGGCGCCTGTATTGCCGGCGCTCATAAACGAGTCGATCTTTCCTTTTGAAAGCCAGCCAAAGCCTACGGCGATGGAAGAATGCGGTTTTTCTTTGAGGGCTTTGGTGGGGTGTTCATGCATGCCGATCTGCTCGGGCGCATGTACCAGTGTGATGTGTTCCAGAGATACCTGCTCTTGTTGTAACAGGATCGACAGAATGGCTTCGTCGCCAAAAAGACAGAGAGGAGTATTGGGGAAGCGTTCTTGAAATGCTTTGACGCCTTTCACGGCCTGAACGGGGGCATAGTCCCCGCCCATCATGTCAATTCCGATAACCATGAATTACTTGGCCTTCAGGGGTGCTTTTTCGGCAACCAGCTTTCCTTTGTAAAACAGCTTACCCTCGCTTACGTGGGCGCGGTGACGCAGGTGCGTTTCTCCGGTAGTGCCATCGTTGCTGATAGTAGCTTCAGTCGCTTTATAGTGAGTGCGGCGTTTAGCACTTCTTTGCTGGCTGTGTCGGCGTTTAGGATTTGGCATAAAACAACTTTAAGAGAATTATGAAAGGTCTTTGAATTTATCGAGCCCCTTCCAGATAGGATTCTCTTTCTTTTCCGGAGAGGGGTTATCTTCTAATTTTTTGAGCAGCTCGCGAGCGGTCTTATTGCAAAAGGGCCCATCCATTTTTTCGAACGTACAGGTCTTTTGCATGGGTAGGCTGAGATTGATGAACTCGTAGATCCAATCCTCTACATTCAAGTGGCTTTCGCCACGACCGATGTAATAGACGTCGGGATCCTCTTCTTGGTCGTTCATCAACGCAGGCTCCTCTACCATTTTGACGGTGATGGTAAATTCGTCCCAAAGCTCCAATGGCAGATCGCTGTTGCAGCGGTCGCAGGTAACTTCGAGTTTACCACCGATCTCAAAGGTGAGCAGCATAAAACTCGTTTGCTTTTCTAACTTCAGGTTGATCTTGGCCAGACAGTGGCGAAAATCTTGCTGTTGAAAGGCTGCAAAGAACTTATCGCTGATCTCGTAATGAAACTCGTGAACACCGGGCTTTAACCCCACATACGCTATGTCGTACTCCCGTCGACGGCCCATTAGACAAGTTTTCAGCGTGCGCAAAGGTAAGGGATTTATCTGAAAAATCGCGGGGGAATATTTCGTAATTTTGACCACGATCAACCCCTTAAATCACTGATTTTGAGTAAGGTAAACTATACGGTCTGGCAAAACCGAATCGGTCTTGTTTTTGAGCGTATCATGAAAAACAGGGCTTGGGTGTTACTGGTGCTTCTGGCACTGGGTATACGATGGGTCGCTTTTTATCCGTCATGGGTAGAAAAGTACTATAGCAATCTGTTTTTTCCGGCGTTCGCTCAGTGTCAACGTTTTTTGTTGGGCTGGATCCCTTTTAGTGTTGGGGATCTGTTCTATGGATTGCTGGTCTTGTTGATTTTGTTCAAGACCCTTGGACTTTTTCGCGATTGGCATCGCAGGCAGGTAAACCGCTCGTACCTGGTAAAGGGAATGCAGCAATTCATCTTTTTGTTCTTATTCGTTTACGTGTTCTTCAATCTGTTTTGGGGGTTAAACTATAGTCGATCCGGTATTGGGTATCAGCTAGCCCTTCAAAAAGATAGTGCCAGTGTTGACGAAGTAGATCGCTTGACCGTTGCACTATTATCGAAGGCGGCCGTGAATCGCTCATTGATAAATTCGAAAGCAGCTACGACGCAAATAAAGAAACGCTCGCTTTTTTCGCAGGCCATGCAGCAGTACCGTGGCAGTGGTCGTCCTTATTCTTTTTCTTCTTCAGCAACCTCTTCTGTTAAACCCTCTTTGTACAGTTATTTGGGCAATTACCTAGGATTTCAGGGGTATTATAATCCCTTTAGCGGAGAGGCGCAGGTCAACACCACCATTCCCGTTGTACTGCAACCCTTCGTTACCTTGCACGAGCTTGCTCACCAGGCCGGCTATGCCAAAGAAAGTGAGGCTAATTTCGTAGGATATCTGGCCGGCAAGGATCATCCCGACCCGGTATTCAGGTATTCGGTTTATCTGGAACTTTTTCGATATGCGCAATCGGAGTTGTACCGCCTAGACAGCACGCGTGCCATAGCGGTAGCCAAGACTATCCCAGTCAACATAAAAGGTGATCTGCAAGCGATCCGTCGTTTTTATGTAAAGTATCAAACCCCGGTAGAGCGCATCATCATGCAGGGATACGATTATTTTTTGCAGGCCAACGATCAGCCGCAAGGAACTCGAAGCTATCACCAGGTAATAGGGTGGGTCATCGCCCTTGTGCGCAAAGAGGGCCTAGTAGCGTTGTAAAAGCAAAAGCGGCCTGCTAACAGCGTTGCTGGCAAAATTTCATATGAAATATCACCTTCTCTGAGACGGTTTAGGAAGCGCCCGATCTCTCAACAGATCAGAACTTATTCTTCCACATCATGCTCTCTACCGGGCGATCGGGTTGGTTGCTGTACTTTGAATTTTTCTTTTGGTCGTAGGAGACTTGTATAGGCCCCTCTACCGGAAAGTAGATCAGTTGTCCAATAGGCATGCCCTTGTACACTTTTACCGGCTGCTTTACGGAGATCTCGAGGGTCCAATTACCACAGAAACCCACATCGCCCTTGCCGGCCGTTGCATGAATGTCGATGCCCAGGCGTCCCGTGGAGGACTTTCCCTCTAAAAAGGGTACATGCGCATGTGTTTCGGTGTATTCTTCGGTAACACCCAAATAAAAAATATGGGGATAAAGCACGATTCCCTCATCGGGTATTTCAAAGTAGTCGATCTGGTTGTGCTTTTTAGCATCGATCATGTGCTCCTTGTAGGTAGCCAGTGTTTTTCCCAGGTGTACGTCATAGGAGTTACTGCCCAAACACTCCGGGCGGTAGGGGCTGATCTTGATGGTGCCTTTTTCTATTTCTTCTAGAATTCTGCTGTCGGAGAGGATCATAGTAGTATCTTCGGTTAGGAGCCGGCAAAATAACTAGGATTCTTGCACCGATGCCGATTATTTTTCAACAAACCCCCAGTTCAAAACTGCAGATAGCCGTATGGCATATCAGCGAACCCCTTTCTTTTTTTGAGCAACAAGTTCAGGCTGGACGTACCATTGAGCACCCTAAGGTAAGAGCCCGTCATTTGGCAGCCCGCCACCTGTTGATACAGCTTAAGCCTTCGTTTTCGCTTAGCGATCTAGTAGTGGCCGATTCGGGCAAGCCTCTTGTGGCCGATGGCTCTTTTTATTTTTCACTGAGCCACTGCACTGACCACGCAGCCGCTATCGTATCACCGGCCGGTACTGTCGGTATTGATCTGGAACAACCCGGGGATCGGATCTTTAGGATCCGCCATAAATTTTTAAGTGATCAAGACCAGGCCTGCTTACAGGCAGGGGCAGACTTGTTGCACTTGCAAGAGGGTTCAGCCGCCGCCCAGTGGTTAACGCGTTGCTGGTCGGCCAAGGAGTCTGTTTACAAATGGCGTGGAGAATCCGGCGTTGATTTTAGGGAGCATATTCAACTAGAAAAAATAGATACAGCGGCAAAGACCCTTCGTTTTCGGTTTGCCCCCACCGATCAGCTCGTGCAGGTACACTATGAGGTCGTGCAAGGCATGGAACTTACTTGGGCTTCCACTTTAAATTGATCTGTAAAGGCGGGTATTGAATGGTGGTGGAACTACTCGTAATAGGAGGGGCTACTCGTCGTCTCCGCTGTCGGCTGGTTCTTCGAGTAAGTTCAAGTTAACGTCCGCACCTGAAATCCCCTCTATAGAGCCTCGTATATGTGCTGCGTTGAGTAACACTTTTTCGAGTTGTTTTTCGCGCGATTTCCACAGCTTTTCCATCGCATCGCGCTCTTTTTGAATGGAGAGTTTCATGGTCATGAAGCCTTCGCGGATCGCCTGCCACTGGTCGGCAAATTCGCGGCTAATGAGGTAATCGTAGAGTAGCTGCATCTTATCGCCCTTATTCTCTTGATTTCGTTGTACGAAGTTGATGCGGATCAGCGCATCGCGCAGCAGGTGTACGATCGCTTTTACTTCCGAAAAATTACAGATCCAAACGCCTTCTTTTTCTCCAAACCGATCCATGTCTTTTGGAAATGCCTGCGTAACCAGCACCGCAATGTCGGCTCCAAGACTTCGTTGATCGGTCTTGAGTTTTTCGATCCATTCGTGCGAAAAATCTTTGGTGCGTTTGCTCTCGAAGATGATCTTACCACAGGGTTGCCCCAGTTTGTCTCGTACGGTAAGGATGCAATCAGCTCCTCGCACCCCTTTGCCGACCTCTTCGATCAAATCGAAGGGAAAGGCTGTTCTTAACAGGTCTTCTAATAGCAGTTCTTGCGCCTCTCCCTGCGATTGCATACTTCCCTGTTCGGCCTTTCGTTTCATTTCATCAGCCAGTTTTCGCTGGGCATCGAGTTTTTCTTCCATCTCTTTTAATTTGAGTTGAAACTCGAGTTCTTTGCCGGCTAATTTTTGTTCCTCTGTTTTTTTGATCTCGATAGCGAGCTGTTCCCTTTCTTGTTGTAGCTTCTTTTGTAGCGTTATCTCTAGTTCTTCTTCTTTGTTTTTGAGGGCTCGTTCTTTTTGTAAATAGTCGAGTTGCTGTTGTCTGGCCTCCTTGAGCTTTTGTTCGTTTTCTACATTAGCTTGCTCGAGCAATTTGAGTTGTTGTTCGTATTCTTGGGCGGCCGATTGTTTGGCTGCAGCCGTGACGCTTTCGCGAACTTGCTTTCGTTCTTCTTCTAGCTTTGCCTGAAACTCCTCGTTCTTCTTTTTCTGCCACTCGGCTACTTTTACCCGCGTTTCTTTTTCGACCTCCTCGCGGATCGCATCACTAGGCGCGAAGGAGTGACCGCATTTAGGACATTTTATTTCGGAAGACATACGCCCAATTTTGTTCAAATGTACGAGGGGCCGACACGAATAAAAAAACCCTCCTGCTGCCAGGAGGGTTGGGGTGCCCCGGATCGGAGTTGAACCGATACGGCCATTGCTGGCCACAGGATTTTCTTACCGCCTCGGCTTTCGCCGCTCCCGTTAACTGGGATTCGTGGTCTGGACTATACCTTCGCCCTATTCATTGCTGAATGTAGGCGCCCTCCGTCTAGTCTCTACACCTTTCACCAATGGGGTGACTTGGCTCGGGATTACCATCTTTTTTTAAGGAAGGCTTCCCCGAATTTGAAGGGTTCTGCTCCGATCGTTTCCAATCGGGCACTCAAATTTTCTTGTTCTTTGCTCTGAAAGTGTCAGTCTGGCTGTGGCAGTTGGGGCAAAGCAATTTTAGGTTACCTAAAAAATGATTGTGCCTGTTGCCGTCGATGTGGTGTAACTCTAACGAAATGGGCTGATTTAACCATTCTGAAATATTGCATATTTCACAAAATGGTTTCAAAACCCCCTCGGTTATTAGTCTTTTTTTAAGCTTACAAGATTGATAATGTGGATG
>JBJTFT010000117.1:0-6764 GCA_046093525.1 Sphingomonadales bacterium
CCCAATTCCACCATTTGTCTCGGCTACCCTACATTAGCAGTGCTGCTCCATCGTTACTCTCATTGTTTGTAGCTGACCTTTACCATGGTATCACCATTACAGCGCCGGGGTTTTATGGTCCGCAAGGGCGTGTGGTACGGCTTGGCCTCAAGCATCCGCAATTCGTTGACAGCCTCACTCAGTTTCGCCACGGTATGCACCGGATCTCGAATATGGAGATGGAAACGGCCGCTATATATGGGCTGGGTCGACTATTAGGTCATCACTGCTTAGCCTTAAATGCCGTGGTTGCCAACCGTGTTTCTCAAACCTTTTCGCAAAATGTACAGGCTGCAGTCGAAAAGTTGATCCAGCGCTTTCTGCAAACCTTTGCGGACGACCTATGAGCCTCCTCCGCTTTTATAAGTACCAGGGAACGGGAAATGATTTTTTACTCGGCGACAACCGAAATCACTTCTATAGCGATCTTACCGACCGACTGATACAAAGACTCTGTGACCGTCGCTTTGGCATTGGTGCCGATGGCCTGATTTTGCTGGAATCCGAAGAAGACAAAGATTTTTCGATGCGTTACTTTAACGCAGATGGCCGAACCGGAAGTTTCTGCGGTAATGGGGCTCGATGCATTACACAATTTGCCCATGATGCAGCAATCATCAAAGATGAATATACTTTTAAAGCGGCCGATGGCGATCACCGCTCCCGACGTGAGTCCGATGGTACGATCTCACTACTCATGCAACCGGTTAAAGAGCTGGTCTCACATGCTCATGGCACTTTTGTAGATACCGGTTCACCCCACCTGGTGATACCCGTTGATGACCTCGACACTATACATATGGAAGAGCTGGGCCGCTCCATCCGATACAGTGACCGCTACCGCGAAAAAGGAATCAACATAAACGTTATGCAACGTACCACCGACTTGGGCACTATACGAGTACGCACCTACGAGCGCGGCGTAGAGAACGAGACCTATTCGTGTGGCACCGGTGCTGTTGCCGCTGCCCTGGTAGTGGCAGCGAATCACCAAAAGGAGCAACAGATCAGGGTGCAAACCAAAGGCGGAGACCTGCTGGTTCGTTTTACAAAAGAAGCAGCAGGATATGAAAATATATGGCTGCGCGGGCCAGCTGTTTTTGTATTTGAAACTACCATTGACCTGCCATACGAACGACCATGAAACAATTTACCATTCGCGTGTACGGCATTTTGCAAGACCCCGCACAGGGAATCTTGGTGAGTGATGAATGGATAAAAGAGGATCGTTTTACCAAATTTCCGGGCGGGGGCCTTCAGTTCGGAGAAGGTACTCGCGAATGCCTGGCCCGTGAATTTTTAGAGGAGTTGGACCTGCGTGTTTCCGTAGAGGAGCACATCTATACCACCGATTACTTTCAACTGTCTGCCTTTAACCCGGCTCACCAGATCATCTCGATCTACTATGCCGTTCGTCCACTCGAAGAATTTAAGGTAAGGCTAAAGACAAAACCTTTTGATTTTGACGAGCGAGAACTGGTGCTCTACCGGCAGCACCAACAAACAGAGTCTTTTCGTTTTGTGCATTTTAAAGAGTTCGGGCCGAGTGTTATGAGTTTACCCATCGATAAGATCGTGGCAGGGCAACTGTCACAGCGATTCCCCTTCAGCTAAGCATGGCCTCTTCTTTCATCGAAGCTGCCAGCTCGTGGCCCAAGTATTTTTCGATAAGTGCATGCACCCAGTAGATGACAGGGGTCATCAATAATGCTATGGCGAACTTGTAGCAGTAATTGACAATACCCACCGCCAAAAAAAGGCTAAACGGCCATTCAAAATCCCCCGGCTGCGCATTGGCCCTGGTACCAATGTAAAAGGCTATAAATAGCACGACAAAGCTGTCCAGAAACTGCGAGACCAGCGTAGAGCCGGTAGCTCTTAACCAGATGTATTTTTCGCCGGTTACTTTTTTAATACGATGAAAGACCAGCACATCGACCAGCTGCCCCAATAAGAAAGCTGTGAGTGAACCCACAATGATAAATCCGCCCTGCCCCAGCACACTGGCATAGGCCAATTGCATATCGGGCACTCCACTTCCCTGCTTTCCGGTAACAAAAAAAGCAGCGGGAGAAAGGCGAATGGCCCCCATAAAAATAATAAAGGCAAATGCGATCAAGCCTGCGGTAAGCCAAGACAAAAAGCGTACCCCGCGAGTACCGTAGTACTCATTGATCAGATCGGTCATAATAAAGACCACGGGCCACAGCAGCACGCCAGCCGTCAGATTAAAAGAAAGCTCATTGCCCAGAATACGCAGCGAGAGAGGTGACCATCCCAAGGTCTGCTCTAGCGAAAAAATCTTGACCCCGATGATCTCCGCGATCAACGCATTGGCAATAAAGAAACCGCCCAAGATCAAAAACAAGCGATTGGCCTTATTGGCCATGATAGACTGCACCATACAGGGGTTTTACTTATCCATGAAAATAGCATTATTTTGTTGCTCAAATCTTTTCTCCATGCAAAATGCCTTACTCAAGAAGGCCCTGCCTCATCTGGCGGCCCTGCTTTTCTTTTTAGTGGTAGCCGCATTTTTTAGTTGGCCGGCCCTGCAGGGCAATGAGCTAGACCAGCACGACAATGTAAGCTGGAAAGGAATGGCGCAAAACTCCTTCGAATACAAGGCAGCCAAAGGGCATTTTCCGCTTTGGAATCCTGCTCTGTTTAGCGGCATGCCCAACTACCAGGTGGCCATGGAAGGGAAATCCATCTTGCCCAACCTGAGCGAAGTCTTTATGCTTGGACTTCCTAAACCCATGAACTTTTTCTTTTTGGCCTGCGTTTGCTTTTATCTCTTGGCACTGACCTTAGGGGCTGCTCCGATGGTAGCTACCCTGGTGGCCACGGGCTATGCTTATTCGACCTACAACCCGGTCATTATCGCGGCCGGACACGATACACAAATGATCGCAACTGCCTTTTTACCGCTGTTACTGGCAGGTCTGTTGCTCACCTATCACAAGAAATATTGGATAGGATGGAGTCTCTCAACATTGGGTGCCTATTTACTGATCGCGGCCAACCACCTGCAGATAACGTATTATTTCTTTTTGATCGCCCTGCTCGTTTCGGCAGCCTATGCCATTGAGTGGATCCGCAACAAAGAGTGGAGGCACTTGCTGCTGTCACTTGCCATTAGCCTGAGCGCAGCGCTACTAGCCATGGGAGGTAACGCCCTTATTTTGCTCACCAGCTCGGAGTATAGCCGCTATACCATGCGGGGCGGCAAAGACCTCTCCATCGATCAAAGTGGAAAAGTAACCACTACCCAGACCAAGGGATTGGACACTTCGTATGCATTTGAATATTCGCTGGCCCCAAAGGAAAGTTTTACGCTGTTACTACCCAACGCCTTTGGGGGCGGGCACAGTCGCCGGTTCGAAGAAGGCTCTCAGATCGCCAACGACCTGATGGAAAAAGGGATCGATCAGCCCAATGCCGAACAACTGGCTCAAGGATTACCGCAGTACTGGGGCGGATTACCTTACACAGCCGGCCCGGCTTATCTTGGCGTACTTATTGTAATGCTCGCCCTCTGGGGATTTTTATTCTCAAAAGGCCCCCTGCGCTGGGGGCTCCTGGCCGCAATCCTCCTTGGGCTGTTTATTTCGTGGGGTAAATATTTTGCATTGTTCAATATGCTGCTTTTCGAATATCTGCCCCTGTTCAATAAATTCAGAGCACCTTCGATGGCACAGGTCATTCCACAACTAGGATTATCCGTTGCCGCCGTACTGGGACTTTCACAACTTATCAGTGGAGGATGGAGCGCTGCTGAACTGTTGTCAAAAAAAGTGCTAGTCCCATTGGCAGTATTATTTGGGGTACTGATCTCTTATTGGCTATTTCAAGACTATGGAGCTCCCATTGATGCACAGATCTTGGCTGGCTATACCGATAAGAACGGATCCGATGAATTTGCCAGACTCATAATCGGTAGTATGAAGCAAGAGCGACAAGCCATGTTCGGCAGCGCCGTAATAAGGGCGCTGTTGCTCACACTGGTTTTACTTGGAATTGGATGGGCCTATTTAAAAAATTATCTGGGAAAGTTCTGGGCCCTGGCCTTGTTGATCGTGGTGTCTACTGCAGAGTTGACCTTGACCAGTAAAGATTACTTACCAAACGAAAGTTATGTTTCGAGCGACGAGTATCAACAAAAAAACTTTGCCCCTACTGCAATCGATCAAGAGATATTAAAAGACCGCGACACTCAGTATCGAGTGCTCAACATGAGCACAAGTACTTTCAATGATGCCATTACTTCTTACCATCATCGCTCGGTGGGTGGCTACCATGCCGCGAAACTCAGGATCTACCAAGACCTGATCGAAAAGTATTTTGCGGGTGGCGTCAATCCCACCATCTTGAATATGTTGAATACACGATACGTGATCGTTAACGATCCCTCTGCCAATCAACCCTCGCTGATCAGTAACCGCGATTCGGCCTATGGCAGCTGCTGGCTGGTTGATAGCCTAGTATTGACCAACGACCGCGCGGCTACCCTGCAACAACTGGGAGAGACCGATCTTCGTCATATAGCCTTGGTAGAAAAATCGGCCGGCATTGTTGCTACTGCGTTTGAGCGCGACAGCAGCGCCACGCTGGCCCTTTCAAAATTTGATAACGATACCCTTGTCTATGAAACAGCCGGGAGCAAGCCCCGCTTTGCGGTATTTAGCGAGATTTATTACCCCATGGGATGGAATGCATACGTAGATGGAAAAAAGACCGACTATCTTAATGTGAACTATGTGCTCAGAGGGCTCTCGTTGCCGGCCGGACAGCATAAAATAGAATTTATTTTTGAGCCCGAGTCGGTCAAGACCGGAAATACATGGATGTTCGTATCCTCTATACTAATTACGCTAGTAGTACTGACGGGATTTTTTATGGCATACAGAACAAGTAGCGTAACAAGCGCCAAAAACTAACCGGTGAGCAAAAAAATTCTCGTTGTTGCGCCCTACACCTATTTACCGTACCGATCGGGCGGACAAAAATATATTGCTCAATTTCTGGAGGCACTGGGCCAGCAAGCAAAGGTTACGGTAGTCAGCACCGCTCAAGATACCGGATACGTTCCCTCGGCACACTACCGGCTATTACCAGTACTACCCTACTCTATCTTTCGCTATGCAGACCTCACCCTAACAGCCACCCTCGTTGAACTGATCGAACGGAATCGCTACGACTGGATCATTTGGGAACATCCCTATTTTGGTTGGCTAGCCAAGACGATCAAAGAAAAAACGGGTATCAAAACCCTCCTACATACCCACAATATCGAATACCAGCGATTTCGCTCACTTGGTAAGATTTGGTGGCCTCTGTTAGAGAAATATGAGCGTAGCGCCTTTCGCATAGCCGATAAGATCGGTTTCATTACCCCCGAAGACAAACGCCTTGCGACCGATAGCTGGCATATTGATAGTAACAACTGCCTGGATATCCCCTATGGCATCAGTATAGACAGCTTTCCGACAGATAAAGCTACCTGCAGAGCATCCATTACCGCAACACACCAATTGAACGCAGAGAACACCCTCTTGTTTTTTAACGGATCGCTCGACTATGCGCCGAACTACAAAGCCCTACAGCAGTTGTTAAAAGAATTGATGCCTCGATTAAAAAGAACCCAAGATCGCCCCTACACACTGCTGGTTTGTGGCAAGGGATTACCAAAGCGAGATAAAGAACTCTCCGCCTTTCGGTCATTGGGCGTACACTACGCTGGCTTCGTTGAGGATATCGATCGCTATTTTAAAGGTGCCGATATTTTTTTGAATCCTGTGCTCGAAGGCGGAGGCATTAAAACTAAAATGATTGAGTCGATCGCCTTTGGAACGCCCGTGGTGTCCATGCAAAAAGCAGCCACAGGTCTCTCACAAACAATGGCCGGCCCCATGCTGACCTGCACGCCGGACCACGACTGGGATCGATTTGCTACGGCCATAGAGACCCTTGCCCACTCTGTACAAGCGCAACCTTTACAAACACCGGCCGCTTTCTATGAGCACCATAACTGGACATCCATCATCGAAAGGCTGCTGGTCAACCTATCTGATTAATTTTCCGGTAACGGAAAATACGCCCCATTTGATCAGATAGCGAACGTATTCTTTGCCCGCATACAGCACGCAAAACAGCGCATAATAAAGCCCCTTGCCCTTACGCAAGGCCACAATGGCGCACTCATGACGGATCATTACCTTGCGCAGCAGCAATTGCTTTTTAAAAGCAGTACTGGCACCGGCGATATGAATGATGGTTGTATCGGCATAGAAGAAAATCCGATACCCTAATTGCTTTATTTGCTCGCACCACAACACATCCTCTCCATACATAAAGAACCGATCGTCGAGTTGTTGACCGGGCAACTCCCGCACTACGTTGGCCGGTATCATAAAAAAGGCACCATTGACCCAGTCGGCCTCGCAACTCCGATCGTTTGCAAAGTATTTTCCCAGCATTAACCGCGATCGTGTATCGTACGGCATAAGATAGACCAGAAAACGAAACAAGTCGAGAAGTTCCCACCCTATGCTCCTGAACTTACGGGCCACGAACTGAATCTTGCCATTGGGATACACTTGACGACACCCTACTACGCCTACCTTGGCATGCTCCTGAAGAAATTGATAGGTCGTTCCAATACTCTTCTCTGTCAGCAACGGGTCGCTGTTCAACAGCAGATAACAATGACCGGAGGCAGCCGC
>JBJTFT010000118.1:0-4021 GCA_046093525.1 Sphingomonadales bacterium
TGGCTAGACCCTGGTCTCGCATGGGCCTGTAATAGCGCTTAAAAGAGAATTTTAGGCCAATTTGTGCATAACCCCACCCAACGCAACAGAGATAATTTAACTAATAATTTGATTTTCATTTATTTAAGCATTTATTTTACATTGATAATCAATGTTAAAAACTTTAAACAGTTTTATAAAGCATTTTGAACTTTATAAAAATTTTTATGTTTAGCTTTATAACGCTTGCCGTTTAACAACATTTTTTAACTAAAAACAACGAGCTATGACCATTCTTTTGGACATCACTCAGATCAATCCGGGTGATTACAGAGCGTTTACGTTCTTCATTGGCTGTATGGCCATGATGGCTGCCTCTGTATTCTTCTTCTTTGAGGTCGGTAACACCGAAAAAGCATGGAAGACTTCCGTGCTGGTTTCCGGACTCATCACCTTCATCGCAGCCGTGCATTACTATTACATGCGCGACTACACCATTGCAACCGGACAGTCTCCTACGTTCTTCCGTTATGTAGACTGGTTGCTGACAGTACCCCTGATGTGTGTAGAGTTTTACCTGATCACCAAAAAAGCGGGAGCCAAAATTGGCTTGCTGTGGAATCTGATCTTGGCATCTGTCGTGATGCTGGTGACCGGATATTGGGGTGAGGTAGCTGCAGGCGCTGACAATAGCAACGCTACCCTTTGGGGAACCGTTAGTGCTATTGCCTACTTCTACATCGTTTATCTGGTATGGATGGGTGATGTAAAGAAACTCGCTGCCAGCGCAGGACCTGCCGTTGCAAAAGCCAACTCATTCCTGGGCTGGTTCGTATTGGTAGGTTGGGCTATTTATCCTGTTGGATACCTTGCCGGTACCGCTGCTGGTCAGTGGTATGCTGGTTTCGCCAACTTGGGTCTTGACATGGACATCATCTACAACATTGGTGATGCCGTAAACAAGATCGGATTCGGTCTGGTTATCTATAACCTCAGCCGCTCCTCTAACTAAGGTTAGTATCGTACTAAAGGGGGCTGTTTATTATAGGCAGCTCCCTTTTTTATTTTCATGACACCCATCCTTAAACAGCAAAGCTGGTTGACCCTGGCCGGTCTGGTCATGGGACTGATCTTTTGGATAAGTCCTGTACCGCATTCCTGGCAATGGGTATTTTTCTTACTTGTTATCATTACGGTAGGACTACCCCACGGTGCGTTAGACTTTTTAGTGGCCGGAGAGGGAAGAAACAAGGCCAAGCTGAGTACATTTCTGTTCTTTTACATTTCGCAGTCACTGGCTTTTCTCTTATTGTGGTTTTGGCCACTGGCCGCAGCCAGTGTATTTGTTCTGCTTTCTGCTTATCATTTTGGTGAGACCGATCTGCAAGAGTTTAGCCCTCATCCCTGGCTTAAACATCTCTCAATTCTTTGCTATGGCCTGGCCACCCTTATTGCATTGCTCTTTGCGCACTATACCGAACTGATCGCGCTGATTCCCGATATAAATAACCAGGTTGCTCGCTATGAAGCCCTCGTATGGCTCAAAGAGAACTACCTGATCGTTTACTTTACGCTGATAGGCGCAAGTGCTTTGTTCTTGCTGCAGCAAAAAAATATCGACAGAGGCCAGCTGGCCTCACTACTTATATTGAGTATTCCGCAAGTACTGATCTTTGTACTCCCCTTTCTAGCAGGATTCACCTACTATTTTGGCATCTGGCATTCCCTTCTCTCCATTGCTACCATTCAGAAGAACACCAACACCACCGGTTGGTCTCAGATCAGTAAACTGATCAATGCTCAAACCGTTTCATTCGCGCTGCTTGCCTTATTGATCATGGGTGTTTTGTATTGGACGATCAGCTCTTTCTTTAATTACGACAACCAGCTGCTGATCTTTTTTATCGGACTCTCCATCTTGGCTATCCCCCATATGCAGTTGATGCATCAACTGCTCACACGACGCTACCTATAAAAAAAGTCGGCCCCCTCAGGAACCGACTGTCGGAACGTATTCCACAAAACACCAACCCTTAATTCGACGTCTTTCTTCTAAAAATAAATCGGGTAATAAATATACCCACCCCATCTGCTTTTCCGGCATCGCTCTCAACGGCAGAAGTTACATAAGCCAACTCCCAACCCTGCTTGACCAGGTTATTGATCTTAGAGGTAAGTACCGCATCATTAGACGCAATGTTCTGAAAATTGATGCCGGTCATACTGTAAAAATTAAGCAACTTAGTCTCACTGAGCTCATCGATCTTAACATCGCGACGCTTGACGCTACCTTGTTGTGAATCATTACCACTATTACGCTCGGTGGTCAGCTCCTCGGCATTGATCTGTCCGTTGTTCTCAATAACGCGAGAGCGGCCCAATCCCATGGGAACGATAGATTCTACCGAGGTAACGATCTTGTACTCGAACTGTGCTTGTGCGCGGGTGCCAAATAAAAAGGCTAATCCCATGGCAGCAAAGAAGATTTTATTCATGTTGTGTAGGTTTTGATCCTTAAAGATAGTAAGGTCTTCTTTTGGGGTGGCTATCCCAGCCAATACTGAGTAAATATTAACAATTCGACAGGTCGCAAATTATCCGGAAATTTGCCTCATGTTGCCCTCGCAAATCGAACAGGCCGTAGCACTACTGCGTAACGACGATGTCGTATGCATTCCCACAGAGACCGTGTATGGGCTGGCAGCCAGCTTATACAGCGAAAAGGCAATCGACAAGATCTACTCATTAAAGGGCCGACCCCGCACTAATCCACTGATCGTGCATATTGGTAGAAAAGAGGACTTATACAACCTATGCACCGAGGTGCCTGCCCCACTGCAACGGCTTATCGATTGCTTTTGGCCCGGCCCGCTTACAATTTTGGTAGAAAAATCGAACCAGGTTCCAAGCACAGTTACTGCAGGCGGATCAAGAGTAGGAATTCGCATGCCCGATCACCCATTGACGCTTGAGCTTTTACAAGCGTTATCTTTTCCATTAGTCGCTCCCAGTGCGAATCCGTACAATGCCATTAGCCCTACCACAGCAAAGCACGTGCACGATTATTTTGGAACCCAGGTACCCCTGATTTTAGATGGCGGTCCCTGCCGGCAAGGATTGGAGTCTACCGTAGTTGGAATGGAAAATGGTCAGGTGGCTATTTATAGGCAGGGTATGATTACGGCCGAAGAGATTCAAGCGATCGTTGGCCATGTAGTCGATCTTTCCGGAAGCGCACAAAACGCTACAGTGATCATAGTAAATGATAATCCCGAGATCATTAATGAAGTTGATAAGGCACAGGTAGCCCCGGGCATGACCTTGAAACATTATTCTCCTAAAACCCCCACCCTGTTTTGCGAAAACATCGATCGATACAAAGAAGATTGTGATGATAAAGCTTTTCTGGTCTTTTGTAAAAAGCATTCCGACTTACCGCTTGCGCATCAGTATGTGCTCAGCGAAAAGGGAGACCTGAACGAAGCCGCGGCCCGATTGTATCAAGTTCTTCACGAGATAGATGAAAGATCGTATCGTCAAATTATATGCGAGCGCCTTCCGGACCACGGCATTGGACGAGCCATCAACGATCGTTTACTGCGGGCCGGCGGTGGAATTATTTCTCAATAATTGTGCGGTCACCACGGCCGCCAATAATTGAATACTTCCCATTGCAATAAATAGCACCTCAAAAGAGTAATAATAGGTAAGCACACCCCCGAGTGCAAAGGCCAGACCCGATACGATCTGTGATTGCCCAGAAGAAAGCCCCCAGGCATAGGTTTGGTGCTCACGGTGTAAACTAGAGGAATATAGCGAATCCCATAGAGGCGTTCCAATGGCTTCAGCTATGCCCAAGCCTATCTGTATCCAAAATAACTGAAGCGGCGTAGACACCCACAGATAGCCAAAGGTCAGCAGCGCGTTGAGTGTATACCCCAGTACCATCATCTGTACCTTATATCCACGTCGGTTAAATATTTTGCCTACCAGTATGTAACAAAATCCGGTACAAACCAGATAAGCCGACCAAGCCCAGGTA
>JBJTFT010000119.1:0-13444 GCA_046093525.1 Sphingomonadales bacterium
TCGTTAACTTTGGCATGGGCAGCCCCACGGCCGCTACCAACAATGACCTGATTACAGCTGTCGACCCCAAGGCCGTCTTTTTCCTCGGTAAATGCGGCGGATTAAAAAAACGAAACAAACTCGGAGATCTCATCTTGCCCATCGCCGCTATTCGTGGCGAGGGCACCTCCAATGACTATTTTCCTACAGAGGTGCCTGCCCTACCCGCCTTTGCCCTGCAAAAAGCCGTTTCTACCACCATCCGCGACTACGAGGTAGATTATTGGACCGGCACCGTCTATACCACCAACCGCAGGGTCTGGGAACACGACGAGCCCTTCAAGGAATACCTGCAAAAGATCAGGGCCTATGCCATTGATATGGAGACGGCGACCATCTTTACGGTGGGCTTTTACAACAAGATCCCCACGGGAGCACTGTTGCTTGTTAGCGACCAGCCCATGATCCCCGAAGGAGTCAAGACCGAGGAGAGCGATAAGGCCGTTACCGCGCAATATGTCGAAAATCACCTTCGTATCGGCATCGATTCGCTCAAACAACTGCTCAACGACGGCTTAACGGTGCGTCACCTCAAATTCTAGGATCAGGACCGTTGCCGCAAAAAAAATAGTACAAAAGGCTGTTTTTTTTGTAATTTTGCACGCCTATAAAGCGGTCATGCTTACCCAACCCGGCGCCGTAAGGCCGGTGAGGTTCACTTCGATTCGTGGCTTTTTGCCCGGGATGCGTTTGCAAGACTTCCATCTAAACCCACATGCATGAAGCTTTCGCAATTTCGTTTTGATCTGCCCCTGAACCTGATCGCTCAGCATCCGTCCAAAAAAAGAGAGGATGCCCGCATGATGGTCGTGCATCGCCACACGGGTGTTATCGAAAACAAACATTTCAGAGATATCATCGACTATTTCGATGACAAGGATTGTTTTGTGGTCAACAATACCAAGGTATTTCCGGCCCGTATGTATGGTCGTAAAGAAAAGACGGGCGCCAAGATCGAGGTATTCTTACTGCGCGAGCTCAATAAACCCAATCGCTTGTGGGATGTGATCGTAGATCCTGCCCGAAAGATACGGGTGGGCAATAAACTTTACTTTGGAGACAACGAAGATCTGGTGGCCGAAGTAATCGACAACACCACAAGCCGGGGTCGTACCATCCGCTTCTTATGGGAAGGAGACGAAGAAAGTTTTCGCGCTCAACTCGAAAAACTGGGTGAGACGCCCTTGCCTAAATATATCAAACGCAAACCCGAAGAAGAAGATAAGGAGCGTTACCAGACCGTTTATGCCAAACACGAAGGAGCCGTAGCCGCTCCGACTGCCGGACTGCATTTTAGCCGTGAGCTCATCAAGCGTCTTGAGATCAAGGGAGTTCGCTTTGCGGAAGTTACCCTGCATACCGGACTAGGCACCTTTAGACCCATCGAAGTAGAGGACCTCAGCAAACACAAGATGGATGCCGAGTACTACCACATAGACGAAACGGCCTGTAAGGTCGTCAACCGGGCCAAGGAGTACGGGCACAGAGTCTGTTCTATCGGCACCACCACCATGCGGGCCATGGAATCTTCTTTTACGGCACAGAAATTACTGAAACCCTCCGAGGGATGGACCAACATGTTCATTCATCCTCCCTACGATTTTAACATCGCTGATGCACTGGTTACCAATTTTCATTTACCAAAGACCAGTCTGCTGATCATGACCTGTGCTTTTGCGGGTTACGAATTGGCCATGGAGGCGTATAAAAAAGCGATCAAAGACAAATACCGCTTTTTTAGCTACGGAGATTCACTGCTGATCATTTAAGGCTGATCATTTTTCGCTGATCCTTTACATCGATCCGTTAATTGTCTTTGAGCGAAAGCGAGAATTGAGCGGCCACACCCTGGAGATCCTTGACCACCGATGCTTCGAGAGGAATGCCCTCGGCCATGCGTAGCTCGAAAGCTTCGCGTTCCGGATCGCCGGGTACCAATACTTTTTGCTGGCCATCGATAGGAGCCGCCTCTCTGAATCCCCCGATCCAATCATCCATCGACTGCTTGAATTCATCGGCCGTTCTGAATGCATCGATACGAAGAGCGCCTAAAAAATGACCGATTCCTTTTCCGGGTTGGCGCGCAGGCATGGGAACATAGGCCGGAAAAGGCGGTACCCAAGGCGCATAGTTGGCCCCGCTTAACAAAGCAGAGAACAGATCGACCACCGCTCCCAGCGCGTAACCCTTGTGAGAGCCATGTTCTCGATCGCTTCCCAATGGCAGCAATGCCCCGCCCTTTTTAAGAATATGGGCATCGGTAGAGGGATTCCCTTCTTTGTCTTGTACCCAACCGGTGGGGGTGTCTTGCTCTTTGCGCTGTAGTATCTCTAATTTTCCATTAGCCGCCGTGGTAGTGGCAAGGTCGGCTACAAAGGGGGGCTGCTTTCCGGCCGGCGCCGCTACTGCAATCGGATTGGTGCCAAGCATTTTGTCGGCAGAAAAAGTGGGGGCCACCAACGAACTCGCGTTGGTCATGGCCATTCCGATCATATCGTATTGCAGCGCCAGCATAGCATGATAACCGGCAATGCCAAAGTGATTACTATGTTGAACACTCACCCAACCGGTACCTACCTGCCTGGCCTTTTCGATGGCAATCTTCATGGCCTCTTGTGCGACCACCAGCCCCAGACCACCATCTCCGTCGAGCACGGCAGTTGAAGGCGTTTGATGCACGATACGCAAAGAAGGGGTGGCGTTGACACGACCCGCCTCCCAAAGACGAATGTATCCACTGAGTCTGGCTACTCCATGCGAATCGATCCCCCGCAGATCGGCCGCCAACAAAGCCTCAGTGGCCATAAGGGCATGCGCGGAAGAACATCCCATCTTTTCAAAAACGGCCGCGGTAAACGCTTTGAGCGCAGGATAAGAAAATACGGTGGGGGTCATGCTGCAAAGAAACAAATAAAAATGCCCCGGTAATAGTACCGGGGCATTAAAGAAAATTCATTGATGACGGGATCAGAAGGGAAGATCGTCCGATTCCTCTGCTCCACCGGAAGGGCCCGCAGTAGCGGCGGCGGCTGCAGCTTGAAAATTACCCCCGCCGGCCATCTCTCCACGACCGCCTAATAACTGAATGTCCTTTACACGCAATGAAAGAGAAGAGCCGGGCGTGCCATCGTTTCGCTGAAACGACCTTGCCTCGGGTTGCCCCTCGACATACACTTGCTTTCCTTTTACCAAATACTGCGAAACAGCCGTACGATCGGTCCAGTATGCACAGTCGACCCAGGTGGTCTTCTCTTGCTGATTACCCTGACTGTCCCGATACTTTTCGGTGTGTGCCACCGTAAAATTGATAACATTCTTTCCATTGACCGTGTTCACCACACAGTCCTTTCCCAGATTTCCGATTACTTGCATCTTGATCATAGTGCTCGTTTTTAAGTTGACATAAATTGATTGAACGACTAAACTACTACTAATCGCCGGGCTGCGCAATACTGTGCACAATTAATTATTCCCAATTACGCCCTCCGCCAAGGTCGATGACTTGGCCAAAGAACAGGGCGTTCAGGAATAACTTGCTGCCTCCCAACCAGTAGGCTCTAAAATTAGGGTTGTCGGCAATGTTGATAACACGGCCATTGCCCAGTGAAGACACCGTAACGGCAGCAGAACCCGAGGCTGCCTCGCGGTTCTCTTTGCTCATCCAGCCGCTTTGCATCGGTTGCTTACCATACACAAACGGAGTTTGGTAAGGATTCTTACTTTTCTCCATGTAGATCCGGTTAGCCTTAAAGAGACTCACTTCTTTTTGACGATAACCGAAGGCCAGCGGATGAGAGGGGTCGTAGGTGGCCCCTAAGATGGCGCCTCTTACCTGCTGCGCACCGGCCACTTCATCGCGTGTTTCGTAAGGCCTGAACTGCGTGCTATCGGTTGCCGATTTAACGCGCTTGAACGAAGCGGTGCTAATACCATTTTGAACGGCCCAGTTGATGGCCTCTTCGAGCACCACCAGGGTGCCACCCTGCTGTACCCAATTTTTTAGCTTATCCTTATCGAGGTCGCCATAGTTTCCTCCGACCATTACGATGGCATTGTAGCGACTTAAATCAATTCGCTTTACGCTGCTGGGCTCAATATGCGAAGCAGTGATATCCATTCGCTGATCGAGCAAATGCCAAACCTCTCCGGCATCGGTGGCATTGACCCCCGACCCGGTAAGTAACGCTACGTTGGGCTTTTCGAGCGTCACGAATTTTGCACTGCCCAGATCTACACCGGCACCGGATAATCCTGTGGCAACCGGATAGACCACAATGCGATATTTCTCAATTAGCGTATTGAGCAGTTGTTGCAACTCCGCTTTCGACATGCCTGATTGCAGCGCCGGTATCAACAGGGTGCCGTACTCGAAACGACGGGCAGCGCTTTCTACCGCGATCTCGAAGGGCTGGGTGGCTACTTTCACCATCACGCCGCGCTGCTGCAATTGATATAAGGCTGCGGGCGCATAGAGATTATCCCATTCTACCAACAGCGCATAAGTAGTGGCCCCCACAGAAAGATTTGGAGTTACCGCTCCGTTCAACTCGGCAAGTGCCGAAGTGGCCATGGGCTCGCCCATTGAGGCGGGCATGGTCGTTAACTCCTTTGCTTGAAGCCCCATGGCCAGTGGCAGCGTCCACGAAGTGATATCGTAGAAGAGGCTGTCTTTGTAATCGGCCGTTTTTTCGAAGATGGTGCGAATCAGCGTATGCTGGGGCTGATCGAGGGGCACCATAAAAGAATATCCTTTTTGAAAATCGGCGTCCGACCAATCGGCCGGCAATCCATAGATCTTGATCTGGTGACGTTGCAACAGCGTCGCAAACTCGCGAATACGAGGCTGGTCTTTTTTAGCCCCCACCACGTACGCTTTTACGGGGTGCGCCGCTGCACGAGCAGGCACCTGCTTGTAAAAATCGCGCTGAAAAGAAAGAAAATCCTTTCGTAGGGCCAAAGCACCCTCGAGTGTGGAGAGCGCTGTATTAAATTGATTGCGGATGGTAGCCGGAAAACTCAAGAGCCCATTGGTACTCTCTTGCAAATGTCCGCGAGAAGAAGCCTGTTCGAACAGGATACCTACTCCACCGTTGATATCGGGATAGGTGGATCCTTTTCCATAATAGAAATCATCGTATCCTTCTTTCGTAAAATAAAAAGTACCGATACTATCCAATACACGAGCATGGTATTTGGCCAGTGCCGCGGTCAGCTCTTGGTTCTTGCCGGGGGTGAGCGGATTGACACGGGAGGGAACGCCGGGTTGAAAGAAGAACGTAGCATTGGTACCTTGTTCGTGATGATCGGTCAACACATTGGGCTTCCACAAATGAAACCAGCGAAGACGATTTTGACTTTCAACATGCACGGCCGGCAACCAGTCACGGTTCAGATCGAACCAATAGTGATTGAATCGTCCGCCCGGCCATACCTCGTTAAATTCTCTCGAGTTGGGGTCCGCAACCAGATTCTTGCTCTTATGCTGATTGGCCCAGGTAGAGAAACGTTGTAATCCATCGGGATTGAACGAAGGATCGAATAAGATGATCGTATTGCTGAGCAGATTTTCGATAGCTGCGCCTTGTGCGGCCGCCAAGTGATAGGCCGTGAGCAGCGAGGCGTTCGATCCACTTGGTTCGTTGCCGTGAATGGAGTGACCGATCCATACTACTGCGGGCATCTGATCTATGGCCGTGCCGGCAGCCGTAGCAGGATCGCTCAACTGCAAATGTTGCAACCGGATCTTTTCTAGATTGCGATGATTTTCGGGCGAAGTAATGATCAGCAATAATTGAGGGCGTCCCTCGTAGGTAAAACCCATGGTCTCGGCCTTGATACGATCGGGGGCCGCAGCGGCAAGGGCCTTCATATAAGCGACCAGACGGTCATGCGTTATATGCCATTGACCCACGTTATGATAAATAACGTCTTTGGGTTTAGGGATAGCGGGATTATAATTATACCCCGTTGGCAGGTAGTACGACAGCTCCTGTGCGGATAAGCCGAAACTGGCACTGACAAAAAACAGCACCGAAAGAAAGTAGTTGGTAATGCGCATAAAAGTCAATTAAGGACTGCCAAGATACTCAGTATCGGGCAATAATCGGAGCACAATTGTATCTTTGTAGCATGGGTGCGAAAGGGAAAGTATTGGTGGCCATGAGCGGCGGTATTGATAGTACCGTAGTGGCCCTGATGCTCCATAAAGAGGGCTATGAGGTCGTGGGCATTACCATGAAAACCTGGGATTATGCCGCCAGCGGAGGTAGCAAAAAAGAGACCGGCTGTTGTAACCTCGACTCGTTCAATGATGCCCGACAGGCTGCCGTTGAGCACGGATTTGCGCATTATATCTTGGACATTCGAGACGAGTTCGGCGATTTTGTCATTGATAATTTCGTAGAGGAATACTTGGCCGGGCGCACCCCCAACCCCTGTGTACTTTGCAATACACACATTAAATGGAGAGCCTTACTAAAGAGAGCCGATGCCTTGGGCTGCGATTTTATCGCTACCGGTCATTATGCCAAAGTAAGACAACACGACAACGGCCGCTATGTGATCAGTAAAGCAGTAGATAGTACCAAAGACCAGAGTTATGTACTGTGGGGATTGCAGCAAGATCTGCTGAGCCGCACCTTGCTTCCGCTGGGCGGCTACAAGAAAACAGAGATCCGACAAATGGCACACGACTTTGGATACCCTGCCCTTGCCAAAAAACAAGAGAGCTACGAGATCTGCTTTGTGCCTGACAACGACTATCGTGGATTTTTAAAGAGAAAAGTACCCGGACTAGAGAACAAAGTGAGCGGCGGTTATTTCGTAGACAAGAATGGGGCCATTCTGGGAAAACACAAAGGGTATCCCTTTTATACCATCGGACAGCGCAAGGGACTTGATATTGCGCTGGGCAAACCTGTTTTTGTTACGCGCATTGACCCCGACAATAACACCGTTACTCTGGGCGATGAAGACGATCTGGACCAAGAGGAAATGCTGGTAAGCAAGATCAACCTTATCAAATACGATCATCTACCGGAGGGGATGGAAGCCACAACAAAGATCCGTTACAAAGATGCGGGAACGCTCTCTACCTTGTACCCTGCCGGTAACAATTGCAAGGTGCGTTTCTATGAAGCGGCCAAAGGCGTAGCGCCCGGTCAAAGCGCTGTTTTTTATGAGGGGGATGATGTGCTGGGAGGGGGTATCATTCAAAAAACTTATTAATTCCCTGCTATGGCAACACGCAAGGAACGCTTTGGGTTGATGGGAGCCCTGTTGCTACTTTTTGCCTTCTTGCTCGAAGGCTGTGACGGCTCTTCGAAACAAACCCCGTATCCTTTCGGTCTTGCGCAAGTGATGGTGCTGACACCCGGAAAATTCATTACGTATCGGACCGATTCGATGGTATTCACACAGTTTGGAAGACAGACCGAGATTCGCAGCTACCTGGTCAAACATGTGGTGGATAGCCCCTTTACCGACAATCTGGGTCGCCTCAGCTATCGCATCTACCGCTTTACCAACGATACGCTGGCCAGCGGAAGTTGGCAACCCGGGGGCAGTTTTTCCATTACGGTTTCGAACGACCGCATGGAATGGACAGAAAACAACAGGCGTTTCGTAAAACTGCAACAACCGCTCTTACCAGGCTATAGCTGGAAGGGGAACCGCTATTTACCCGATAATCCGTTCGAACCCCTGTATAATTTTAGCAACGACGACAACATGCAAAGCTGGTCTTACCGTTGCGAATCGAACAACGAGAGCTTCTCGTTTCGGAATAAAACCTATCAACAGGTGATCACGATCGAACAGGCCGACGAAAAATTCAACGTGCCGATCGTGCAGACCAATGCCTATGCCTTTCGTAATCGGGCGGTAGATCGCTTTGCAAAGGGTATCGGACTGGTCTACCGAGAACTAGAGTGCTGGGAATACCAACCCAACACCGGTGGTAGCGGCGGGCCTTATCGGGTGGGTTTCGGCATCAAACAATGGATGATAGAGCACAACTGATGAGGCGCTCCCCTAACTTTACGTTATGAATGCATTCGCTCGTCTGTTAGCAGGGAGCCTCCTGCTTTTTTTACTTGGCGCCACAACAGCAAACGCTCAATTTACCCGTCATATAGTTTGGCTAAAAAACAAAGGCGGAAACAGCTTTACCCTTGGCAATCCGTCGGCCTATCTTTCTGTTCGTTCTCTTCAGCGAAGGACCCACCAGCAAATTGCACTCGATAGCACGGACCTTCCGGTAACAACGGCTTACCTTACCGCCATTCGCGGCATCAGTGGAGTAACCGTACTGAATGTATCTAAATGGCTAAATGCCGTATGCATTCAAACCAGCACCCCTACGGCCTTGACTGCAGTGCAACAATTACCATTCGTGCAATCAACCGCCGGGCTGGCCGATCGCATCGGTGGCCGTGGTATCGACAAGTTCATCGAGTCGCAAAAGATGACGCCACTTACCGATGTGGACGCAAAGTCCGGACAGCTCACCGGAGATTTTTACAGCTACGGAGGCAGTGCGGGTGCCGAGATCAAATTGCATAAAGGTGATTTTTTGCACAACATCGGACTCAGGGGGCAAGGCATTCAGATCGCCGTATTGGATGGTGGATTTTTTAATTACAACAGCTTACGGGCCTTCGATAGCGTGAATAGAAACGGACAAATACTCAGCACCTGGGACTTTGTGGCCCGCAATGCCACTGTCAACGATGACCATCCGCATGGCATGCAGTGTCTTTCTACCATCGCAGCGAACATACCGGGTCAATTTGTAGGCAAAGCGCCACAAGCCTCCTTTCATTTGTTTCGAACCGAAGATGTAAACGCTGAGTATCCTATCGAAGAGTTCAACTGGGTGTGCGCAGCCGAAAGAGCCGACAGTGTCGGTGCCGACCTCATTAGCTCATCGCTTGGCTACTACGACTTTGACAATCCTGTTTTTAATTACACCTACGCACAGATGAACGGCAACACGACCCTCTCGGTGCGCGGGGCCGACAGGGCGGCCCAAAAGGGATTGCTGGTATTTAATTCGGCCGGAAACGAAGGCAACAGTGCCTGGCGAAATATCATTACTCCCTCCGATGGAGACAGTGTGCTGGCCATTGGAGCGGTCAACTCATCGGGAGTAGTGGGGTCTTTTTCCAGCTACGGTCCCGCCCCCGGTGGAAGGATCAAACCCGACCTGGCATCAGTAGGCGTGTCGGCCGTTGTACAAAGCAGTAACAACAACATCGCTACTGCGAATGGCACTTCTTTTTCCTGTCCCAACATGGCAGGGCTCGGCGCTTGCCTATGGCAGGGGTTCCCCGAATTCAATAACATGAAGATCGCCGAAGCGCTCAAAAGATCGGGTAGCCGATTTACCAACCCCGACGACAGAACAGGCTTTGGTATTCCCGATCTGCAACAAGCTTTTGGCTGGCTGTTGACGGAATACGCCACGGTAAGTGCGCAGCTCAATAATTGTTCGGTCACCATCAACTGGAAGAGCAAGGATGTACAAAATATGCGCTACGAACTGCAACGCATGTTACCGGGAGAAAGTAACTATACGACACTTCAGCAATTAACACCGACTGCCGGCCAGGTTCTTCGTAACAGCAACTACCAATACACCGATCGTCTTGAAACCCTGCTGACCGGTACTATCAAATACCGTGTAGTACAATGGATCGATACGGCCGCTGCTACCAAACGTTCCGTTCTACTGGATAGCGCACAGGTCTTGTCGATGAATCCCTGCATTACCTCCACTACTACTTCGATTCAACTTTATCCTAATCCTGCTACTCAAACAACAAGACTCATTGTAAAATATGCCGGTACCAACTCTTTGCTACAAGTAGCCATCAGCGATATGACCGGCAGAGTTCTTACCCGCTATACAGTGCCCTTACGCACACCGATCAGCAGCAGCGATCTTTCTTTGCAGGGATATGCAAAAGGAACCTACGTGGTCTCTGTGTGGGACGAAGATGTAAAGATCGGGACCATCAAACTGGTCAAAGACTAAGCGGGTCGTTGCAACAAGGCCGCATACAAGGTATCGGCTTGCTGTGCGCTTCCATCGAATAGTTGCTGTTGTACACAACGAAGACCCCTCTTTTCTACGAGCCATTCGACTTGTGCTTCGTTCTCTTTTACGAAGACCGAACAAGTGGAGTATAAAAGATATCCGCCGGGTAGCAATCGGGTAAGCGCCTGTTGCAATATAGAACGTTGCACCAACTGAAAAGAAGCGACAGCAGAAGGATCAAAGTAGTAAAGTTGCTCTGGCGTACGCGACCAGGTACCACTACCCGAACAAGGCACATCGGCCCAAATAAATGGAAAATCCTCTGTAAAAGAGGATGAAAGAGGATGAGCGAGATCTAATTCGTAAGAACGATACCCCGACAGGCCCGCCTGCTCAAAACGCTGCTTGAGTTGCCGCAAAATGGACGCTCGCTTGTCAGAGACTACAATGGCGACATTGTTCAAAATATCGTTGGCCAGTATCGATTTTCCACCACTGCCCGCACAACAATCCCACATTTTTTTTTGCGCGTAATAGGGCAGCGAAGAAAGTAATGTGCCAATGCGTTGCGAAGAGAGATCTTGTATCACAAAGTCGCGATTGATACCGGGCCAGCTGCTGAGCGACGTAGTGGCCGGCAACGAAAGCGTCTGCTCCGTAATGAACTCAAAAGAGATCGCTTGCGCTTGTAGTGCATCGATGACCTGTTGCTCCCGTCCGGGACGCAGGCGAATGAACAACAAAGGTTGCTCCAAAAGAGACAGCGGCCAATTCGATTCATGGAGCGAATCACTAAGCTGGTCTTGAAAGGGAAAAACTTCTTGTTGCAGCCACTGAAGAGGATCCAGCTGAGGCGCACCAGCCTCCGCAAGATGGTCCTTCAGTAAGGCCACTTTCTCTTGCAGAGAAGCCAATAACATATTGCTCCAATCGGGACGCTCCAAGGCCAATAAGGGATCCTCTTTTTTACTGCAGATAAAAAGACCGATCAAGATCTTGTCGGCAATTGAATGTTGAGCAAGGGCCTTCCCTAATCTAAAAAAACAATAACAATAGTGGCGAACCCACCTGCGATCGGTGGAACCCATTTTTCGGTCGAGCGAAAATTGTTGCTTGACAAAAAGAGAAAAAGGCTCTTGCCCCTTGTAGTTCTCCAAGATCGCAACAGCCTTCTTTAGATATGCATGGTAGCGGCTCAAATTTCGAGCAGCGTTTTGACCGGATCTTTTCCGATCAATAACTGATCGGGGTTCTCGAGTAACTCCTTTACCCGTACCAAAAAGCTGACCGACTCGCGTCCATCGATAATACGATGATCGTAACTGAGCGCCAGGTACATCATGGGGCGAATCACCACTTGCCCATTTAGTGCCATGGGACGCTCCTGAATCTTGTGCATGCCCAAAATAGCACTCTGTGGCGTATTGATGATGGGCGTGCTCATCAAAGAACCAAAGACACCGCCATTGGTAATGGTGAATGTACCACCGGTGAGATCCTCGGCGGTCAGCTTACTATCGCGCGCCTTACCCGCGAGTTCTATCACTTTTTTCTCGATCTCGGCCATGCCGAGACTTTCTACATTGCGCATGACAGGCACCGTAAGACCGCGGGGTGTGCTTACAGCGATACTGATATCGGCATAGTCGTGGTATAAGATCTGATCTCCTTCGATGGAGGCATTGACAGCAGGCCACTCCGTGAGAGCGATCGAACAAGCCTTTGCAAAGAAACTCATGAAGCCCAGGTTTACACCATGTATTTCCTTGAACTTTTCTTTATACCGGGCGCGCACGTCCATGATGGCACCCATATCTACTTCGTTGAACGTAGTGAGCATGGCCGTACCGTTCTTGGCCTCCACGAGACGCTTTGCAATGGTCTTGCGCAGATTGCTCATTTTTTCGCTACGGGTAATGCGCTCGTTCAGCGAAGCACCCGGTGCCGGTATACGGCCAGGCTTTGCCAATGCGGCCAATACATCATCCTTTAATATTTTTCCTTGTGGCCCGCTGGGCTTTACTTTTTTGGGATCTACCTTTTTATCGGCAATGATGGCAGAGGCCACAGGACTGGCCTTGATCTCTTCTGCGACCGGCGTTGCGGCGGGTGCTGTCGGAGTAGCCGTGACAGCGGATGTCGCAGTGGCCGCCGGGGGCTTGGGTGCCGCGATCTCCACTTGTGCAGGCGGCTTGGGTGCTGCGGCTGCCGGGGCCGCAGTTACCGCAGGAGCCTTGGCCGCATCATCGATGGTGGCCAGCAGATCTCCGATCTGCAAGGTGTCGCCTTCGGCCGCAGCCGTAGAGAGCACCCCTGCTTTTTCTGCATTGACCTCGAAGGTTGCCTTTTCGCTTTCCAACTCTGCGATCACTTCATCTCGCTCCACATAATCTCCGCTCTTCTTGGTCCAGCGTAGTAACTGCACCTCGGTGATGGATTCTCCTACAGTGGGTACTTTGATCTCTATCATAAAATAAGTTTACTAGATTAGATCGTAAAAGCAGTTTCAATAAGTTCGCCCTGTTCTTGCAAATGCACTTTCTGATAGCCGGTTGCCGTAGAGGCAGAAGGCTGTCTGCTGATAACGCCAAA
Source organism: Sphingomonadales bacterium (assembly GCA_046093525.1). GTDB lineage: Bacteria > Bacteroidota > Bacteroidia > Chitinophagales > Chitinophagaceae > JJ008. Next base: position 12,671 of record JBJTFT010000119.1, read on the forward strand.
AGGAATCGTTCTGCAATTCATCTTTAAGAACGAGGCAGCTCCCATATTTTGGGGCTCTTCTTGCACCCAATACCATACCGCAGCACCGTATCGCTGATGCAGTTTTTCGAGTTGCTGTACCGGTAACGGATATAGTTGCTCGAGTCGAACGATCGCCAGGTCGGTGCGTTGTTCACGACGCTTTCTTTCGTCGAGCTCAAAGTAGATCTTTCCACTGCAGAACAATACTTTCTTTACCTGCCCGGGTTGTGCCTCTGGGTCATCGATCACTTCTTTAAAACCACCCTGTGTAAAATCGGTGGCAGCTGAGTAAGAACCGGGTAAGCGAAGATTCGCCTTGGGAGAAAAATTGATGAGCGGCTTTCTAAACGACCAAGCCAACTGCCTGCGCAGTGCATGAAAGAAATTGGCCGCTGTGGTGATATTGGTAACGACCATATTGAGCTCTGCCGCCAACTGTAAAAATCGTTCCAGTCTCGCACTGCTATGCTCAGGTCCCTGCCCTTCGTACCCATGTGGCAACAAAAGAGTGACCCCATTCATTCGGTTCCATTTTTGTTCGCCGGCGGTAATGAACTGATCGATGATCGTTTGCGCACCATTGGCAAAATCGCCGAACTGTGCTTCCCAAACGACCAAAGCACTGGGATTAGCGAGCGCATAGCCGTACTCGAAACCCAATACGGAATATTCACTTAACAACGAATTGTAGATGTTAAAGACACCGCCGGCACCGGGCAAACGAGACAAGCGGTTATAGGCCTGATCGGTTTG
>JBJTFT010000120.1:0-2999 GCA_046093525.1 Sphingomonadales bacterium
CTACTTTTCCGGTATAAAGAGAAGGGATCGTAAGGGGAAAACGAACGACAGAACGCTCACCGGGAGCAATTGTAAAATATTGATTGGCGAGTTGATTAAAGAACCAACCGTCGACCGGTTGTTTTTTTACAGCATCAAAAAGTTCTAGTTGTAAATTGCCGGTTATTTCTTGCGTGCTTGTATTTTGAAGTACAAACTGAAGTTTGGGTTGATCGCCAGCATAAAAAAAGGCAGGAAGATCGGCGGCTGCAGTAATGGGCAATTGTGAATAGGCAGGAGCGCTATTCGCTGACCATAAGCAAACCAACAGTAAAAGACAGCTGCGCATTTATTTCTTTAAGACCTCGGCCATTTTCTTGCCGATGTCGGCCGGGCTGCTTACAACGTGAATACCGCAATCGCCCATGATCTTCATTTTGGCAGCTGCAGTATCGTCGGCCCCGCCAACGATGGCACCGGCGTGACCCATTCTTCGACCGGGAGGAGCGGTCTGTCCGGCAATAAACCCAACGACCGGCTTTTTATTGCCATTCGCTTTTATCCAGTGGGCCGCTTCGGCTTCCATACCTCCACCGATCTCTCCGATCATAACGATCGCGTCGGTGTCGGGATCTTGCATAAAGAGTTCAACGGCTTCTTTGGTTGTAGTACCAATAATGGGGTCTCCGCCAATACCCACCGCGGTAGAAATGCCCAGACCGGCCTTGGCCACCTGGTCGGCTGCCTCATAGGTGAGGGTACCCGATTTAGAAACGATACCCACCCGTCCTTTAACAAAGACGAAGCCGGGCATAATGCCCACTTTGCAGGCTCCGGCCGTAATAACACCGGGGCAATTGGGACCCACCAGTCGGGTGGGTTTGCCTTGCAAATAGCTTTTAACGCGCACCATGTCTTGCACCGGAATACCTTCTGTTATACAAACCACCAGCCCAATACCGGCTTCGGCTGCCTCCATAATGGCGTCAGCAGCAAAAGCGGGGGGTACAAAGATGATGCTCACACTGGCGCCGGTTGCCTTAACTGCATCGGCCACCGTATTAAAGACGGGACGGTCCAAATGGGTCGTTCCCCCTTTTCCGGGCGTTACTCCACCGACCACATCGGTTCCATATTCGATCATCTGAGAAGCATGAAAACTACCTTCGGTGCCGGTAAATCCTTGCACCAGTACTTTAGAATTCTTATTGATAAGGATACTCATAGCAGGCTGCTTAAAACTTGCCGCAAAGGTAAGGATTTGTCTGCATCAGGGTCTCGTCATATCGTCCATATTGCGCACATTGGGCATCTTTCCGGTCTCTTCGAGCATACGCATGTCCTTAGCATCTTTTAAAAACTCGGACGCAAAGATAAAATCGTTAAGCAGCTGGTTCTTGCTAAAGATGATGTCTTTGCGGGTTCCCTCCCATTCTTTCTTGCCTTGATACATGTACAAGATATAATCGCCCGTTTCCATTACGCTGTTCATGTCGTGGGTATTGACCACGGTGGTAATATTAAATTCGACGGTCAGCTCCTTGATCAATTTATCGATGACCAGCGAGGTCTGCGGATCGAGCCCAGAGTTGGGTTCATCACAAAAAAGATATTTAGGATTAAGCACCACCGCCCGGGCCAGGGCCACTCTTTTTTTCATACCACCACTTAGCTCGGCCGGAAATTTTCGATTCACATCTTTTAAGTTGACTCGTTCGAGCACCTCGTTGACCCGTTTTAATTTCTGAGCGGGTGTATCTGCTGTAAACATGTCGAGCGGAAACATAATGTTTTGCTCAACCGTCAATGAATCGAAGAGGGCCGATCCTTGAAAGAGCATACCGATCTCTTTGCGAATGTTGGTGCGTTGCTCCTGGTTCATAGAAAAAAAGTTCTCGCCCTGGTAGCAGATCTCGCCATCGTCGGGGGTCAGCAGACCTACCATGCATTTCATCAGCACCGTTTTTCCGCTGCCACTGGCCCCAATGATCAGGTTGCACTGCCCTGGTTTCATCACAGCACTTACGTTTTCGATAACGACCTTCTCGCCAAATTTTTTTTGTATGTTCTTAACTTCTATCATGGGTTCGTTACAGGAGCAGGGCCGATAAGATATAATCAGCGAATAAGATCAACACGCAACTGACGACTACCGCTTTCGTGCTGGCCCGGCCTATCTCGAGCGCTCCTCCGCGAACATAGTAGCCATAGTACGCAGGAACGCTAGAGATAATAAAGGAGAATACATATCCTTTTACCAGCGCAAAGAAAACATTATAGGGTAAAAAGTCGGCGGCCAGACCTTTGTCGAAAATATTGGGCGAAATAATGCCCGCTGCTGTCCCGGCCAATCTGCCGCCCCAGATTCCCAGGGCCATTGCGATGATAACGAGTAGCGGTATCATGAGCATGGCGGCTGCGATCTTTGGTAAGATGAGGTAGGTTTTGGTATTGATCCCCATAATTTCAAGGGCATCGATCTGTTCACTCACACGCATGTTGCCGAGTTCACTGGCAATGCGGCTGCCCGCCACCCCGGCTAATACGATACAGACCAGGGTGGGAGCAAATTCTAAAATGACCGTATCTCGCACGATCTGGGCAATGGTCGTGAGGGGTACCAGCGGACTTACCAGCTGGTAGGCCGTTTGAATGGTAGAGACCGCGCCTATAAACACGGAGATGATCGCAACAATTCCCAGCGATCCAATTCCGATCTCCACGCATTGATGCATCAGCTCATTCCCATACATGCTGGTCTTTTCGGGGCGTTTGAGCATGCCCCTCAGCATCAGCAAAAATTGGCCTATATCGCTGAGTAATCCCATGGTTGCTACACTGTTTTTTCTTTTCTAAAGCGCTTCCACCAGCGAGATTGTCGCACGATCTCTTGGGTGGGGGTTTGCGTCTTTGATTTTTGCTGGGCATCTACTACGGCGATCACCGCCATGTTGATGATGCTACGAATGGAGCTGCCCAGCTGTAAGATATGAACCGGCTTTTTAAGACCCAATAAAATT
>JBJTFT010000121.1:0-3983 GCA_046093525.1 Sphingomonadales bacterium
ACTTATTACTATCCCAGATTTCCATTTTGTTACCCGACGACGCAATCACTATGTCTTTTTCGAGTTCTGCATACGCCTTCAGGTTCGGCGGCAACAGAATACGACCTGCGGTATCGGGTTCTACATAAGTGGCCCCATTCAAAAAAGCCCTACGGAATTCACGCTGGCGGGGATCGAATTCATTAAGGCCTTTGATCTTTTCGAACAAAGGCTCCCACTCCTTGAGCGTATAAAGGGCTAGGCATTGCTCAAATCCCCTGTTAATCACAAAACGGCCCAACTCCTCCTCCTTAACCTGCCGCTTAAATCCGGCAGGGAGTAGAAATCGCCCCTTTGCGTCTAACGTAGCCTCGAATTCTCCAAGAAAGCCAGTCATTATCAGTGATTTGAGTAATTTTTTTTTCGAATTACCACAAAATAACACTTTTTCCCACCACGATTCCAAATTTTGAGCTTCTTAATTTATCCCCACCTTAAAAATCAATGAAACCCTTTACTGACTTATGTTTTAGCGTGTGGGAGCAAGTATTTTAAAATATTCCGGTGGATAGCCTGTGGATTGATGTGGAAAACCTGTGCACAGCCCAAAAAAGAGGGCGCTTTTCCGATATTTGCACCCCATCAACAGTTGGTTGCATGAAAAAAGACCCCCGCCTTTTATCGATAGACGATTTTGACTACGCATTGCCCGCCGAGAGAATCGCCGTTGCCCCATTGGCCATCCGACACGACTCGAAATTGCTCCGCTACCAAAGCGGCATCATCAGCGATCACCGCTACCTGTCACTTTCCGACTTGTTGCCCGCAGAAAGTTTTGTTGTCTTTAATGAAACCAAAGTAATACCCGCCCGCGTGGTATTCGAAAAAAGTACGGGCGGACAGATCGAGATCTTTTGCTTGCAACCCGATGCTGCCTATGGAGAAATGAGTATGGCTTTGCAGGCGCGCGAAAAAGTAGTGCTGCAATGCCTGGTAGGCGGTGCTTCTAAGTGGAAAGCTGGTATTACCCTTTCGAAACAAGTTGGCAACTTGCAATTACAAGCTCGTATACTTCAAAAAGAAAAGGATTATTTTCTGATCGAGTTGAGCTGGACACCTCAAGAGCTCACGCTAGCCGCCGTGCTCGAGTTGGCGGGCGCCACCCCCCTTCCTCCCTATATAAAAAGACCGGCAAATAAACTGGATCGCGATGCGTACCAGACCGTATATGCTCGAAATAAAGGATCCGTGGCTGCCCCAACAGCGGGACTACATTTTACAGAAGAGTTATTGCAACGCATGAGAGCCCATTTCATTCGAATTGATTTTTTGACCCTGCACGTAGGAGCCGGCACCTTTAAACCAGTAAAGGCCGCCACCATGCAGGAGCATGATATGCATGCAGAGTGGATCGATGTAACGCTCTCTTTTTTGGAGAACTGGCAAGCGCAACTCGGAAAACCATTGGTGGCCGTGGGCACCACATCGCTTCGCACGCTCGAGAGCCTGTACTGGCTGGGTATTAAATTGATGAAAGAAGAACATTCGCATCCTCCGACCCTATCGCAATGGGAATGTTATACACTTCAACGAGAGGCGGCTCCGCTGGCTAGCGCGTTAGCGGCCCTTATTTCCTGGATGAAACGCCACCAACTGGAGCACTTTGTAACGCAGACCTCATTGCTGGTAGCGCCGGGCTATGCTTGCCAGGTAGTGGATGGCCTCCTCACTAACTTTCACCAGCCCCGCTCTACCCTGCTACTGCTAATAGCGGCACTGGTAGGAGAGGACTGGCGAAAAATTTACCAGCACGCCCTCGATAAGGAGTATCGATTTTTGAGTTACGGAGACGGTAGCCTGCTTTGGAGAAATCCTCAATAGGCTGCCAATGGAAAACTAAGCGTAAACTGACTGCCCTTGCCTAAGGTGCTATCGGCCTTTACCTGACCACCCATGGCTTCTGTAACCGTTTTTACGTAACTCAGTCCAAGTCCGAACCCTTTTACATTGTGACGATTACCGGTATGAGCCCGATAGAATTTTTCAAAGATGCGTTTGAGCGTATCACGACTCATTCCCATTCCATTATCCTCGATAGAAAGCACAACCTGCTTTCCTTGCAAGGCAGAACCGATCCGGATATGAGGGGGCACACCTTCTTTCGCATACTTGATAGCGTTATCGATCAGGTTGGTGATAAGATTAGATAAATGAATCTCGTCGGCCACAACTCGATCGGAGGAAGCCCCCAACCGCAGATCAATCTTTCCTTGCGCATTCTCTAGTTGTAACCCGAAATTAGAGACCACCTGCCCTACGATGTCATGTAATGACACCGGCTTCATACTGAGCTGTATCTCGTTACGCTCCAGCTGAGAGGCCTTTAATATCGTTTCTACCTGGCGATTCATGCGCAGGTTCTCCTCTTTGATGATCCCGTTAAAATAAGCAAGCCGCTCCCGGTCTTGCAGCACCTTTTCGTTACGCATGGCGTCTACCGCCAAAGAGATGGTGGCCAGCGGTGTCTTAAACTCATGCGTCATGTTATTGATGAAATCATTTTTGATCTCACTGAGTTTCTTTTGCTGCAAGAGCGTTCTGACGGTAACATAGAAGGCCAACACAATGATGAGCGTAAACAATACAGAGGCTGCAATGTTCCAACGCAACGAGCGCAGTACCACTTGTTGCAGGTCGGGCACTACCACGAACAATACCTCGCTGGCCATCAAACTCTCTCCAATGGTTCCACTAAAAGGCGTAAACCCTCTGTTGACACTAAAATTATGAACGGTATCTTCTTTGGCGGCAAAAAAACCGGGCGTTACTTTTTCGTAAACATTATACCCCATTCGATCAAAAGACGCCAGCGCAAATTCGTAGGTCAAATCGGGCAGCTTGCTCTTTTTAAATGCAAGTCTGAACTTACGATCAAGATCTTCGACCGAATACCGACTGGCCACAGAACCGGGACTAAACGACTCCCACCCCAACCCATCGAGCCAGTTGCGTCTTGGGCTGCCGGGTTGAAAGCCCCCTCTGTTCTGCATTATATCATCGGTCACTTCCTTAACTACCTCGATTACCTGGTACTTGACCTGCTCTTGTCTTACCAGTACCATGTTGCGAATCCAGGAGACTTGCAAGAAAATGATACCGATCAACGACAAACTGATCAGCAACGTAATAAGGGAGAAAACTTTTTTCACAGCCGATAAAAGTACTACCTGTGTCTCAGTTCAAGAACTTCAACAAAGGCCTTCACATTTTTTTAACGAGTTGGTAATGTCAGCAAATTAGGTTATATTCAATTATGCCATCTCTAACACCGGGCACCTTATTGGTCGCCGAACCATTTTTAAAAGACCCCGATTTCTTACGTACGGTGGTCTTACTCTGTGAACATAGCAGCGACGGATCGATAGGATTTGTGTTGAACAGAAGTTATAGACAACAACTCAGCGATCTGGTTCCGGAGTTGCGGGCCAAAAAATGGCCGCTCTTCAATGGAGGCCCCGTGCAAACTGATTCACTTCACTTTATTCACCAATACCCGCGGTTGATTCCCGGAAGCCGCGAAATAACCAAAGGAATTTGGTGGGGTGGAGATTTCAGCACCGTGATCGATCTGTTAAAGGAGGATGCCCTGGAGCCAGCGCGACTGCGATTCTTTCTGGGTTATTCGGGCTGGGAAGTAGGTCAACTCAACGAAGAATTGCAACAAAATACCTGGCTTACCACCGAGGCTAAGACATCGTTGGTGTTTCACAAAAAGCCGCAAGAAATTTGGAACGAGACCATTAAGAGCATGGGGGACGACTACGCCATGATGGTCAACTTTCCCATCGATCCGCAACTCAACTAAAGGGCTACGCCACCCTCTACCAATACGGTCACCTGGTTATTGAGCACTTCTACGAAGCCGCCTTGGATGGAGAATCTGGCGAGATCTTGTTGCTTGTTTCCCACCACCTTTACAATACCCGCTTTAAGGGCACTGATCA
>JBJTFT010000122.1:0-3196 GCA_046093525.1 Sphingomonadales bacterium
CGAGCTTCTCGATAAAGTAGGATTGAGCTCTTACTTTGCCAGCCTTCCCCAGGGATTCGATACCGTACTTGACCCGATGGGACAGCGTTTACCCGAGCAGATCATTCATAATATTATGCTGGTAAGGGCCGTGGCTGGTTCACCTCGCTTATTACTGCTTGAAGAGCCCTGGAGTGGTATGGAAGACAGCAACAGAGAGCAGATCATCGGTTTGTTGGCCGGACTTAAAGATATCACCACCATTGTGGTAAGTAACGATGATGAGTTTGCCGCCACCTGCGACCAGGTATTACTGATGGAAGGAAATGGTCGACTTACCAAAACCAAATAAGAAGCTACGCTATGAATACAGAAATAAACACAGAAAATTATAAATCACACGAGAGGATCTACCGCTACGACCGAAAAAGTCGTGTACGCTATTGGTTCTATGGCATTTTGCTGGGCATGGCCATTATCCTTTTCTTGCCCTGGACGCAGAACATACGCAGCCGCGGTCTGGTCACTACCCTTTATCAAGATCAACGCCCACAACAAGTAAATACGATCATTGGCGGACAGGTGGTAAAATGGTATGTAAAAGAAGGTGACGTCGTAAAAGCGGGTGATACGCTTATTCAGCTCTCAGAGGTAAAAGTAGATTATCTCGATCCGCAGTTGTTGAACAGAACGATGGAACAGGTAAAAGGGAAGGAACAGTCCATCGATTTTTATCAAAACAAAGCGCAAGCCGCCGAAAAGCAGATCGCAGCGCTCAATAGCGGACTTACCTTAAAATTGGAGCAGCTGCGCAATAAGATCGTGCAGTTACAACTAAAAGTACAAGCCGATAGCGCCGAAGCGATCGCTGCGCAAAACGATCTCAACATCGGTAAACTTCAATTCGATCGTCAACGCGCCCTTTTTGATAGTGGATTGGTATCGCTAACACAGGTAGAGCAACGCAACCAAACTTATCAATCGGCGCTTGCCAAAAAGATCAGTGCAGATAACCGGCTGGCCAATACCCGACAAGAATTGACCATCACCATGATCGAAATGAATGCGCAACTGCAAGAGAACAGAGAGAAAGTGGCCAAGGCCGAAGGGGATCGCTTTCAATCACTGACCGAAATTGCCAGCGGACAAGTTGATGTTGCCAAACTACGCAACCTCTATGCCAGCTATAGCATCCGAAATGGCATGTACTATATTTTAGCACCACAGGGCGGGCAGGTGATCAGCGCCCGCAAGGCCGGTATTGGCGAATATGTAAAAGAAGGCGAGATGATCGTGGAGATCGTACCCGAAAAATTTGTATATGCCGTAGAGATGTTCGTGCGACCCCTCGATGTGCCGCTCATGGCCCCCGGACAAAAAGTACGCTTCTTATTCGATGGATTCCCGGCCATTGTATTTAGCGGTTGGCCCAATGCCTCGTACGGAACTTTTGGTGGAATTATTGTGGCGGTAGAAAGAAACATTAGCCAAGAAGGAAAGTTCAGGATCTTGATCAAAGAAGACCCTAGCGATAAACCATGGCCTTACCAACTGCAAGTAGGTGCCGGGGCACAAGGCATTGCCCTGCTAAAGGATGTACCCATCTGGTACGAACTCTGGCGAAACATCAACGGCTTTCCGGCCGATTACTATAAGCCACAACAACCCGCTGCAGGTACTGCTAACAAAACTTCTACCCCATGATGCAGTGTGTGTATCGATCTTTATTGATGACTGTAAGTTGTTGGGGGGTGATGTGTTTTTCTGCTACGACCACCGCACAACAGACGAGTACTCCCATTGGAGTAGCAGCTGCTTCGATTGATAAAGCGGTAACAGAAAAAACCTTATCGGCCGATGAGGTAATGCAGCTGGTACGAAAATTTCACCCTGTTGCCAAACAAGCGAGTATTCAGGTGCAACAGGCAAAGGCAAGATTATTGGCAGCTCGCGGCGGTTTCGATCCTATTCTCTCGCAACGCCTGTCGGAGAAGACCTTTGATGGCACGGCTTACTACGAGTATAATAATACCGAGCTGGCCATTCCTACTTGGTTTGGCGTAGAGGTAAAGGCCGGGGTTGAATCACTCAATGGAAACAGGGTTAACAGCAGCGAGACAACTGGCTCGAGTAACTATATTAGTATTAGTGTCCCATTAGGTCGCGACCTGTTGATGGATAAAAGAAGAGCGGTGTTACAAACGGCCCGTGTAATGCGCGACGCCTCGTATGCCGAACAGCAACGGCTACTTAACGATCTGTTGCTTGAAGCGCAAAAGGCCTATTGGAACTGGTACAAGAGTTACCGAATCTTAGCCGTGCTAGACGAGGCAGTAGCCGTTACCGAAAAACGACTGGCATTTGTAAGAGGGGCATTTAAACAAGGTGACCGTCCGGCCCTTGATACCACCGAGGCTCTGGCTCAGTTGCAACAATTTCAAGTACAGCAACAAGCCGCCCAACTGGAGTTGCGCAATAATCAACTAGAGCTCTCCGTCTTTCTGTGGACACCCGAGGCGAATCCTTATCTGCTACCCGATGAGGTGAGCCCATTGCTGCCCGGCGGAGAACTGCTCCTTGAAACGCAACCCCTTCCGGTATTGGATAGTTTGCTCAACGTGGCCAGAAAAAATCATCCTGAACTACTACTCTATAATTTTAAATTGCAGACACTCTCGATCGAAAAACGCTACCGCTTTCAGCAACTATTGCCACAGGCCGATCTGCAGTACAACTTTTTGCAAGAAGGAAATCGTTTTACCAACACCATCAAGGGCCCCTTGTTCGATAATAATTTTCAGTACGGCCTAAAGATGAGCATTCCCCTTCGCCTGTCGGCCGAAAGAGGAAATTACCGCAATACCAAATTGACCATCAACTCCATAATGCTGGAACAAGACCTTAAGATCACGCAGATCGAAAATAAAGTCAAGGCCTACTTTAACGAACTGGTCAATTTGCGTTCGCAAGTGGCCCTTCAAACAAAAGCCTATTCGAATTACTACCTGCTACAACGTGGCGAAGAAATCCGATTTTCTATTGGAGAAAGCTCGTTGTTCTTAGTCAATGCCCGCGAGAACAAACGCCTCGAGGCCTTACAAAAATTACAAGAGCTCAAGGCTAAATTGGCACTGGCCGGTTACCAGTTAAGCTGGGCCGTGGGTCAATTATAAGCCGAAATAGCAGTTGAATTGCGTACGCTGAAAAAATACCAATA
>JBJTFT010000123.1:0-2656 GCA_046093525.1 Sphingomonadales bacterium
ATATTAAAAATATGAACCAACAGATTATTGAAATACCCGCTCCAAGAAATAGCAACGACTATATTGCCGATGGCATATTCCAAGATCAGCGCCCACCCTATGATCCAGGCCACCAATTCTCCGAACGTGACATACGAATAGGTATACGCACTTCCTGCTACCGGCACACGACTGGAGAACTCCGCATAGCACAATGCCGAAAAACCACAGGTGATGGCCGTAATAACAAAGAGCAACGAGATACCGGGCCCGCCATGATACGCCGCTCCGCCAATGGTAGAAAAAACCCCGGCACCAATAACGGCTGCAATACCTAAAAAGGTAAGGTCTTTTACACCCAGTACTTTCTTTAAGGCAGAACCTTGTTCGGCATCTCTTTCGTGTGAAGCACGAATCGATTCAATTGATTTTTTTCGAAGTAACGATGACCACATAAGCATTAATTAAGTATACGATTAAACGTCGCGTTGTATAAGATAAGCCGCTAATTCTCGGAGCGGTATTTTGCGGGCAGACAGCACGGCAATTTGTTCCAGATTATTTAGCGCCTTGTCTAAGAACTGTTGCTTTAATGCGCGTGCCCATTGGTCGATTCCGCAATTTCTGTAAATGGCCAGCACCCGAGCCACTTTATCAGAGGGGTTAGATTGGAAAAGAGAAACCAAGGATTGTTTATCTGCTGGTGACGCGGTGTGAAGCGCATGAATCAATAAAAATGTTTTTTTATTGGCCAAAATATCTCCCCCGACCTGCTTGCCAAATTTCTCCGGATCGCCAAATGCATCCAAATAATCATCTTGCACCTGAAAGGCAAGTCCTAACTGCAATCCAAACGAATAGATCAACTCTTGATTGCGTTGCCCCGCACCACCTATAATGGCCCCCATCTGCAAGGCGCAGGCCAAAAGCACAGAGGTCTTTAACTTGATCATGTGCAAGTACTCGTCGAGCTCTACGTCGGTTCGTTGCTCAAAATCCATATCGAGCTGTTGTCCTTCACAGACTTCAGTCGCTGTACGATTGAACAAAGGAAGTACCAAGGGCTGAGAGGCGCCGCTGATCTTACTGAGCCAGTGATAGGCCTGTATCATCATCACATCGCCGGCAAGTAAGGCTGTATTTTCTCCAAAGCGGGTATGAACGGTAGCGACCCCTCTTCGCAAAGGGGCTTTATCCATCATATCATCGTGGATCAGGGTAAAGTTGTGAAAAAGCTCCACTGCAGTGGCGGCAGCCCAGGCATCGGGTCTTATATCGTCGAATAATTCGTTACCCAACAAACAGAGAACGGGTCTGATGCGTTTACCTCCGATCTGCAAGAAATAATCGGTGGCTTCGTACAAACCGGCAGGCTGCGCAGGAAACTGCTTAACGGAGAATCGTTCGTTAAAAAGAACCGATAGATCGCTAAAGGAATGCATAGCCCAAAATAAGACTCATTTCTTGGTTTTAGGCAATTTAGCAGGCGATTTTTTGGCAGATAGCTCGCCAGCCACTACCCATTCGTAGTCTAGTTGCCGCTTGGTAAGATTAGCTGCGATAACCTTGATCCATACTTTATCGCCCATACGAAACTTTCTGCCCGAACGCATACCCGACAAACAGTAATCGGTTTCGATATGTCTAAAGTCATCGTAATCCGATAGCGATACCACGCTGACCAGGCCTTCGCATTTATGCTCGATGGTCTCTACCCAAAAACCAAAATGGGCTACGCCACTGATAATGCCTTCGAATTCCTCACCAACGTAATTCTTCATGTATTGTACCTGCTTATATTTGTTAGCAGCCCGCTCTGCCTCCATGGCAGCGCGTTCACGTTCGCTGGTGTGTTTACATTTTTCCTCTAACTTTTTATCGGGCACGACCTTTTTTTGCAAGACATCGAATAATATCCGATGGGCCTGCACATCGGGATAGCGGCGAATGGGAGAGGTAAAATGACAGTAATTTTCGAAACCCAGCCCATAATGTCCCACATTATCTGCCGTATAACGGGCCTTGGCCATCGTTCGAATACCCAGCTGCTCCAACACATGCTGTTCGGGGCGGCCTTTTACATCTTGCAATAATTGATTGAAAGATGACGCGATCGCCTCCGGGCTGGAACGATCGAAGGAGTGGCCAAACTTTCTGGCAAAATCTACAAAGGGAATCAGTTTTTCTTCGTCGGGATCATCATGAATACGATAGGGAAAAGGAATGGGTTTTTGATCTACTTTCTGCGCCGCAATAAAAGCCGCTACGGTTCTGTTGGCCAACAGCATGAATTCTTCGATCAATTGGTGCGACTCTTTGCTCTCCTTGACCATTATACCAATGGGATCACCTTTTTCGTTGAGCTTAAAGCGAACCTCTTGCGAAGAAAAGTTTATGGCTCCTTGCTTAAAACGTTCGGCTCGAAATAACCGAGCCAGCTGATTGAGCTGTAAAACTTCGTTGGCATACAGTCCATCTTGCTCCTCAATGATAGCTTGCACCTCTTCGTACGTAAAACGGTGATCGGAGAATATAACGGTTCTTCCGATCCACTGCTCTTTGATCTGGCCTTGCGGCGAAATGGTGAAGATGGTAGAAAACGTAAGTTTCTCCTGTTGCGGGCGCAGCGAACAAAGTACATTAGAGATATGCTCCGGTAACATGGGATTAACGCGGT
>JBJTFT010000124.1:0-4745 GCA_046093525.1 Sphingomonadales bacterium
ATCGAGGATTTTGGAGGGAGAGCCAGGTTATCTGGGAAAAAAGCAAAAAGTCAGGCGGTAAGAGCCTGTTTCACGTGAAACAAATCACCGCCCTGGGATTTTTCTACTCAAGACCCTTTCTTTTCAATCAAGTCCCAGCGGTTTCCATAAAGGTCTTCAAAGACCAAGACAGATCCAAAGGGCTCTTTTAGCGGACCCCTTACAATCTTTACCCCGCGGCTCCTTAATCGAAGATGATCCTCTTGTAAATTATCGGTATACATGAATAAAAACACACGCCCTCCGCTTTGATCACCAATTCGGTTGACCTGGGCCTCACCAACAGCTTTTGCAAGGAGTAGCTGACCCCCGGGGTTGCCCTGTGGAGCTACCACCACCCAACGCTTAGTGTCTGTAAGGGGGGTGTCTTCTAAAAGATTGAAATCTAGTGTTTTGGTATAAAACTCTATTGCTTCGTCATAGTCTCTGACCAGCAGCGATATTTGAAAAAAAGTCCTTCTTGACATCTTGGTACTCGATTATAGCGTTTCACGTGGAACAAAAAATGGGGGGGCAAGCCGACCATTTTCAACTAAATCCCAAAAGCTGATAGACAAGCGTTTTCTTTTGCTCGCATAGCTTCTCTTTCTTTCTTGTTTTTATCCTTGTAGCCACAAATGTGCAGCGCCCCATGAAAAATAACCCTGTGCAGCTCATTTTTGATGGAAACACCGTGAATTCGGGCGTTTTCTCTAACCCGGTCTATGCTAATATAGATCTCGGCGACCTTTTGGGGTCCGGCCGAAAGATCAAAACTGATGATATCGGTATAAAAATCGTGCCTTAGGTAGGTTTTGTTGATCTCAAGCATTCTTTTGTCGGAGCAAAAGATATAGTTGATGCTTTGCAGGGCGGTTTTTTCTTTTTTAAAAAGCAATTCGATAAAGGTCTTGAGTTTTCCTCTGTTCTTAAGAGCGAATCCTCTTTTTTCGAAAAAGAAATAAACTTTTGATGCTGAACGGATCATTCTCAAAAATCGTAAAGAAATGCCACTCAACAAGGGTAGCTTTGCAAAATAATATATAGACCATGGTGCTTCGTTTATCCGAGCTAAAACCGGGCCAAGCGGGAGTAATAAAAGAGTTTCAAAACAACGAGATCTTTTTAAAATTGATGGAAATGGGTTGTGTACCAGGTGAGACTATTTTGGTTGAACAAATAGCCCCGCTGGGAGACCCGCTTTCCGTGTCGGTTTCGGGGTATCATCTGAGCCTTCGGCTAAATGAGGCTGATGCAATTCTAATAGAGCTAAACAATTGATTTTCAATATTTAAAAATGAAAATAGGACTTTATTTCGGGTCCTTTAATCCCATTCACAACGGACACCTGATCGTTGCAAATTATATATTGAACGAAACGGACCTCGAAAAGATTTGGCTGGTGGTTTCGCCCCAAAATCCGCTAAAAAAAGAAAACACGTTGCTCAACGAATACCACCGATTACACCTGGCCACATTAGCCACCGAACACGATACGCGCATCAAACCCACCGACATTGAGTTTGCACTACCCAAACCCTCGTACACGATCGACACCTTGTTGTATTTAAAAGAAAAATATCCGCAACACGAGTTTCGCATTATAATGGGCGCCGATAGTTTTCAAAACTTATCTCGCTGGAAGAATTATCAAACACTGATCAGCGAATACGAAATACTGGTCTACCCTCGCTTGGGGTATGAGAATAAAAATTTGCTGGGGGCAAAGGCAACGATGATCAACGCACCACTACTTCAACTTTCTTCTACCTATATACGCGAGTGCATTGCGCAAGGAAAGTCCATTCGCTATATGTTACCCGAAGCGGTAATAGAAGAAATGGAAAGAGGGGGCTATTACAAGAAATAACCCAGTGCCAGACACAGTACGACGATCAACGCCGAAAAAACCTTGGTGAATCGCAACAACAACAGGGTCGCTGCGATCACGATCAAATTAACACTACTGATAACATTACCATCGACAAGTGAGATGTCTCGCGAGATATAAAGCGTAGACGCTATCATGATTCCTACCACTGCCGCGTTGATCCCCTCGAGCGAGCGGTAGACCACGGCATATTTTTTTAGGTTGTGCCATACGGGAAAAAAGAAAAGCACCAATAGGGCACTGGGTAAAAAAATAGCAATGGTCCCAATGAGGCAGCCCAATAGCTGCATAGACGAACCCAGGTCTTTTAACGCCAGCCCCCCGGAAAAAGAAGCAAACGAAAACACCGGACCCGGCACCGCTTGTACGATCCCCATGCCCGTGTATAATTTATCTTGATCGATCTTAATAGCATTGGGGTTGTTTTCTTTTACATTGTCTGGTCGAACACTCCATTGCTCGTACATCATGGGTAGCAATACTTGTCCTCCTCCAAAAACGAAGCTTCCCATTCGATAGGTATTCTCAAACAGGTTGATGGGTTTGCGCCCCTGCCAGTTGTTTGTTCTGGCGGCTTCGCTGAGTAGCCCGGCGGCGATAAAGATGATTCCGAAGAGCCAAAAATTCCACCAGCGAACCGCCTTGGGCTTGTCGGTCCCTTGCGGAATTCTTTTGGTGCTAAAGTTAGTAGCGATCCCGCCCGCCACTATCAGAAGGGGTACCAGCCAGGGTCTGCCAAATAAAAGTCCGGTAGCGCCGGCACTTATCAGCATAATGATCCACGTGATGCTGTTTTTAATGGAAAGCGGAAAGATCCTAAGTATGGCAAATCCCAAGAACCCGGCGGCCATGGGGGGGATAAATCGAAATATGGCCGCTTGTTGCGGATGGTCTTCGAGCTCGACCACCAAAAACGAAAGTGCTCCCATAAGTGCGCTGGCCGGTAAGATCCAGATCAACAGGGTAAAAGAGGCCAACAGTACGCCCCCTCTTTTATATCCGATCAGCGCAAGGGTTTGGGTAGAGGAAGCCCCGGGCAGCAGCTGACAAAAAGCGTTGTACTCCATTAGCTCCTCTTCGGTTACATAAGGGGTCTTTTGCACAAAGGTTTTTAGCATCATCCCCAAATGGGCCTGCGGACCGCCAAAGGCGGTGATGCTGTGCCAAAACACAGCTCGCAAAAAGGGAAGATGTCGAAGCAGCATGGTACCTTAAAAATATAAAATATTTTTTGGGGTACAGCGGCGATAAGGCTGTTTGGTGAAAGACAAAAGGGTTGATTATCGTATTTTCATAGTAAATAATTTACCCGTGAAGAAAACCCTCTCCATTATTTGCTTTTTGTTTGCCGCCTACACCAGCCTGGCACAGAAACCTGCCGACCCCATGACAATGGCTTTTGCCAAGGCGGATGCTATTCAACAAAAGACCAACCAGTGGAGAGAAACGATACACCGTTACCCCGAGCTGGGCAACCGCGAGGTAAAAACGGCGCGTTTGGTAGCAGACCACCTTCGTTCGCTTGGTATAGAAGTAACAGAAGGGGTTGCCAAAACCGGCGTGGTGGGTTTGTTGCGAGGGGCCAAGCCTGGTCCTTGTGTGGGACTGCGGGCCGACATGGACGCCCTTCCGATAACGGAGCGCGTGCCTCTTTCGTTTGCATCAAAGGAGCGCGCCATATATAATGGTAACGAAGTGGGGGTGATGCACGCTTGCGGACACGACACGCATGTGGCCATGCTGATGGCGGCTGCCGAAGTGTTGTCTTCGATGAAAGATCAGTTACAGGGCAGCGTTAAATTTATTTTTCAACCCGCCGAAGAAGGAGCCCCAGAGGGAGAAGAGGGTGGAGCACCGCTGATGGTCAAAGAAGGGGTCATGGAAAATCCGAAGGTAGATGTGATTTTTGGAATGCATATCTCTTCTGAGTTAGAGGCGGGTAAAGTAACGTATAAGCCCGGAGCGTTTATGGCTGCGGCCGATTGGTTCTCTATAAAAGTAAAAGGAAAAGGAAGCCACGGCTCGCAACCCTGGAGAGGCGTTGATCCCATTCAGATCGCTGCTCAAATTATTGATGGGTTGCAAAGTATCGTAAGCCGCCAGATGGAACTAACCAAGGCGCCTGTCGTTATTACAGTAGGAATGATCAATGGAGGCGTGCGACAAAATATTATTTCAGAATCTTGCATGTTGCAGGGAACGATCCGTACGCTCGACAGCGAGATGCAAAAGATCGTGCACGAAAAAATAAAACAAACCGCTACTATGATCGCCGCCGCTAGTGGCGCAACAGCGGAGGTGATGATCGAGACCAAAACGCTGGTTACGTACAATACGCCCGAGTTGGTCA
Source organism: Sphingomonadales bacterium (assembly GCA_046093525.1). Lineage (GTDB taxonomy): Bacteria > Bacteroidota > Bacteroidia > Chitinophagales > Chitinophagaceae > JJ008. The sequence continues at coordinate 4,260 of JBJTFT010000124.1, forward strand.
AACAAATGGTTCCCACCTTGGAACGTACGCTGGGCGCAGCCAATGTAGGTGATACCACCTGGGTACCCGGCGCGCAAGATTTGTCGTACGATGCCACCAAGGACCCTTCTGTCTTGTCCTCGCTGGGCGGGATGCCCAAAGGCAATGACCCAACCAAGGCACCCCCCCACCATACTCCCGATTTTTATGTAGATAATAGCGGAATGCCCGCCGGCGTCAAAACATTCTGTGCTCTTGTGTTCGATTATATGCGGATGGCAAAAAAGTAAGCGAATGCAGCGCCCGATCGCCCTATTATTTATTGTGATGCTTGGAACTTCGGTTCTGTTTGCGCAATCACACGATAAAAAACTAGAAGCTAAGATCGCCGATCGGTTACAGGGATTCAAAGGAGAGGTGGGCGTCTATGTAAAGGACCTGCGCAGTGGTCGGGTATCGGTGTACAATGCCGATACGGTTTTTCCCACCGCTAGCATTGTAAAAGTG
>JBJTFT010000125.1:0-2727 GCA_046093525.1 Sphingomonadales bacterium
GATGCGCTTTACCGATCTCCATTTCGTAATAAGCTTCAGGCACGCTTCCGGTTACGGAACGATAGAGTGCCTTGTGCTCAAAGAACAGGACCGGATTGGGGTCGTTGAGCGAAGCGATCAGCAATCCTTTTGCATCGGCGGGGCAAGAAGGGTAGACCACTTTTAATCCGGGTACATGCGTAAACCAAGCCTCATTGCTTTGTGAATGAAAAGGCCCTGCCCCCACACCCGCGCCCGTGGGCATACGCACCACCACATTGGCCGTTTGTCCCCAACGGTAATGGATCTTGGCTAAATTATTGACGATCTGGTTTAATCCTACCGATACAAAATCGGCAAACTGCATTTCGACCATGCTGCTATATCCTTCGAGGGCCAGTCCGAGCGCCGTTCCCAAAATAGCACTCTCGCAAAGTGGCGTATTACGCACACGGCCTTTGCCAAATTGTTGCACCAATCCTTCGGTAATCTTAAAGGCACCACCATACTCGGCAATATCCTGGCCCATCAGCACCAGTTTGGGGTCACGCTCCAGTTGTTGGCGAAGCGCTTCGCTGATGGCATCGATCAGGCGAATTTCACGGGTAGTTCCGGCCTCGTCATTCGGTGATGATAAAACCAGGGCGGGGGTTGAAGTTCTTTTGGCATAAACATCGTCGAGTTCATCGGGCACATGAGCCACCACGGGAGCAGGGGCCAATCCTATCGCTAATTCCGATTCAATGGTCGATTTAAATTCGTTGCGAATGTCGGCTACTTGCAGTTCGGTCAGTACACGCTGCTCGATCAAAAAACGCTCGTAATTCTTAATGGGATCTTTTTGCTCCCACTCCTTGAATAATTCTGAAGGCACATATTTGGTGCCACTGGCCTCTTCGTGTCCGCGCATCCGAAACGTCATACACTCCACCAAGTAAGGTTTTTGGTAGCGAAGACAATACTCTCTAACACCCTTGATCGTATCGTAGACCGTCAATAGATTATTACCATCAATACGAATCCCCTCCATGCCATACCCCTTGGCCTTATCGACCAAACTTTCGCAGCGGTATTGTTCGTTAACGGGCGTACTCAAGCCGTAACCGTTATTCTCTATCAAAAAAATGACGGGCAGGTCCCAAACGGCCGCCACATTCAGCGCTTCATGAAAATCACCCTCGCTGGTACCACCATCGCCGGTAAAGGTCAGGGCAACTTTTTGTTTCGAAGAAAGTTTAGCAGCTAATGCCGCCCCATCGGCCAAGGCCAATTGCGGGCCTAAGTGAGAGATCATGCCACAGATGTGGTGTTCCCGGCTGCCAAAATGAAAACTTCTTTCGCGGGCTTTGCTGTACCCCAACTGCGTACCCTGCCACTGCAGAAATAATTTATGCAAGGGCATGTTGCGCGTGGTAAAGACACCCAGGTTGCGATGCAAGGGCATGATCCACTCGTCCGCTTCAAGTGCGAGCGTGGCGCCCACAGCAATGGCCTCTTGTCCAATACCACTGAACCATTTCGAGATCTTACCTTGCCGAAGCAACACGAGCATCTTGTCTTCGATCATGCGAGGCCACAAGAGTTGACGGTACCAGTCGATCAATTGGGCATCACTATAATTTTTTCGATCGAATACCATGTTGCGAAGTTCCGTAAATTTTATGGATTGCTTGTTTTATACAACGACCAACTCATAGAAAGCATCTGGCTGTAAATAACGATTAGCGAGTGCCTGTAAGTCTGTTGCCGATGCCGTTTTGATCGTCTCGATCGTATCGTAAAAATATTTTTCGTCGAGCCCGTGCAAGATCAGGTTTTTCCAGCGTCCCATTAATTGAAAGGGCCCATCCAGATCGCCGAGCAGTCCGCCCATCATATAATTGCGAACCAATAGTAACTCCTCCTCTTCGATAGGTTCGTTACGTAAGCGTTCCATCTCGCGGTATACTTCTGTGAGCGTTGCCTCGGTTACCTCTGTTCCGGCTTCGGTACTGATCATCCAGGCACTCTCTTGTTGTAAATTCAAAAGATAACTGTGGATGCCGTAGGTATATCCCTTGTCTTCGCGAATATTGCTCATCAACCGAGAACCAAAGAATCCACCAAGTACCGCATTGAGCAACTGAGCCGGAATAAAATCGGGATGATGACGATTAGGAAAAGAGCGCGCCATCCGAATGGCTCCTTGCATCCCCTGCGGATCATTGTTGATTCGATATTTTTTTTGCGTGGCCCGCACGAGTGGATGCACCGGGCAAGTCAGCGGAGAGCCGGGCAGGTCGCCAAAGTACAAATTGAGTTGTGCAAGTAAATTCGCTGGAATCTTACCGGCTACGAACAAAATAGGTTGTGCCCGTCGGTAATGCGTTTCATAAAAATTCAATAACGCAGACCGCTCCAAGGCATCAAAAGCCTCCGCCGAACTGAATTTTCCATAAGGATGATCGATGCCAAACAAATAAGTGTCGATCAAACGACCCGCCACAAAATCGGCTTTTCTGAGATTGACCTCAAGCCGTTGCTTCATATTTTGACGATACAACTGCAGCTCATCTTCAGGAAGTACGGAATCGATCAACAATTCTCTGACTATCGGCAGCAATACCTCCACATGCTTACTCATGCAAGGCAAGGTCATTAAGGCCTGCTCGTTGAAGCAGCTGCGATTCAAATACGCCCCATAATAATCGACCGCCTCATTGATCTGTAAGGCCGTTTTGGTACTGGTACCGTTACGCAGTAAAAAAT
>JBJTFT010000126.1:0-3293 GCA_046093525.1 Sphingomonadales bacterium
AAAACATCTACTGTATTTCAGGGTGGGGTAGCCTTCGACGATGCCACCTTGCCTAATAACAGCAAGGCGGCTGAGCTGCTGGGTATTCCTAGCTTACGACCCGAAATATCGCAGAGCTTTAGCTTAGGAACCACGTTCAAGTTGAAGGGCTTTTCAATGACCATCGATGGATTTACCACAAAGGTTACTGACCGTATTATTTTAACCGATGCATTTCAGGGAAGAAATGGAGGCACGGCACAAGAGCAACAAATCTTTGATATTCTTTTGTTGAATAACGCTTCTCGTGGTGTATTTATGGCCAATGCGACCGACTTACGTACTTCGGGTGTTGATGCGATCTTCTCTTATAGCTTTAAGGTAGCGGGCAATAATTCTATAAAAATAGAATCAGCCAGCACCTTTACCGAGCGTAAGATCTTAGGTAAAACCAAAGTATCCGATAAATTGGTTGGACGGGAGTCTACCTACATGAGCCCCATCAATAAGGCAATACTGGTAGATGGTAATCCTAAGGTTAAAAGTTCATTTTTGGTTAATTACCGTGGTGGCGGAGGCAAATTCAATGCGAATCTTCGCAATACCTATTTTGGAAAGGTCACTCATATTGAAGGAGGTGGAGCCGCCAACTGGTTCTTTGTTCAAGAGCTCGAAGGAAAAGTGGTTACTGATTTGACTATTGGCTATAGAATAAGCAAGATGCTGCGTGCTACGATAGGAGCCAATAACCTCTTTGATGTATACTCCGATAAGTTGATCGCTTCGCAGGGTAATTATAAGCGCCTCGATGTGGTGCTGACCAGCCCTACCTACGATCAATTTGTTGAAACTCGTACCGCAAAAGAGCGTGGTGTTGTAAATAATAACGCCGTTACCTCTAACAATCAGTTTAATTTCTCTCGCCGGGTAACACAGATCGGTATGAATGGCCGCTATGTATTTGCCCGTTTGCAAGTTGATTTCTAATTGTATTTGTTTAATTCAATTGTAGTGCTTATTTTTTATGCTTTATTTTTATTGGTATGGACCTATCTTCGATTTTGGGGTCATTTGAGCCTATCACATTGGATCAAACCAACGAGCAGGCTTCTCTGCTCAAGCGTATGGATACGAAGTATGTAATTCGGCCAGTACAATTACCCGAGGTATTATCAAGATGGGCATTGACACATCGCATACTTGAAATTGAAAACAAAAGGATCTTTGGTTATCACAGCGTATATTATGATACGCCAGGCCTGCAACTTTATCATGCCCATCATTCAGGTGCCGGTAATAGGGTCAAGTTTAGAACGCGCGAGTATACCGATTCGCAGCTTTGTTTTTACGAGATTAAGATGCGTAACAATAAGGGCGTTACGGAAAAACAAAGAATTAGGATCAAAGAGAGTACCGAGGTCACACCTTTTTTAAGAAAGGCTGGCGCGGAGCATTCCAGACATGTCAGAGATGCGTCGCTTCAAGAAACCCTTTGTGTGGAGTATGACAGAATCACCTTGGTAGCCAAAGACAGAAGCCAGCGCATTACCATAGACCTTAACCTCCACTTTAGCGCCGGGTATCGCGAAATAGATCTTCGAGACCGAATAATAATTGAGATCAAGTGCTCACGTATTTCCTCTTCGGATGAACGACAGTTCTTTCGGAACATGGGTATTCGTAAGGGCTCTATCAGTAAATATTGCCTTGGTATTCTTTCGCTTTTTCCCGGAGTAAAGTACCACCGCTTTAAGCTGCCTTTGCGTATATTAGCAAAACAATTAACTGCCCATGGAGCTGCTGCAAGTACCTGTTGAACAAGGGATTGAGTTGTTTGAGAAATTAAACGGAAAGTTCGTCGTTCGGTTCGCCATAGACCTTATTACCACCTTTATCATTGTTCGGCTGATCTATTACTATCACTATAGAAAAACCGATCTGTTCCTTACATTTTTCGCCTTTAACGTATCTATTTTCCTGATCACCTTTTTACTTAATAAGGTAGAGATGACACTCGGGGCCGCTTTTGGTCTCTTTGCTGTGTTCTCGATGCTACGCTACAGAACAGAAAACATATCGGCCAAGGATATGACCTATCTTTTTATTGTGATCGCCGTAGGCTTGGTCATGGCGATCAGTAAAGGAGGATGGGATGAGTTAGGGCTGATTGGGGCTATTTTGGTTCTGATGATGGCCGTGTTGGAAAGTGATCGGGTAGTGCGTCGAGAACGTTTTCATGATGTGACGTATGATCGTATTGAGCTGATAGGCCCTGAGAGACGCTCCGAATTGATAAATGATCTTAAGCTTAGAACAGGCCTAGAAATTATCCGTATTGAGATCGGTAATATCGATCTGTTAAGAGATACGGCTCGCATCACCATATTTTACTACTGATTATGAAATATTTTATTGGATTCTTATTGCTTACACTTTCAGCTACAGGAGGATATTCGCAAACCAGCGCCAAAGATCCCGTTGATTTTCTGGGGTGGTATGGCACCAGTCTTACCCTCGATCTTAAGAATAAGTGGGAGGTCGGTATCGACTATCAGGCTCGTTTTCAAAATAACCTGGCATCGTACAAGGGCTCATATATTAGCTTTTCCGGTTCCAAAAGGGTACATAAAAGAGTTGGTATCCAAGCCGAATATCGCTTGGGTCTGGTGCGGGGTAACTCAACCTTTCATCGATTTTCTGTTGGCGGAGAATTTGAGCCTAAAGTAGCTAAAGTGGACTTGGCCTTTCGACTACTTTTTTTGAACAACATTCAGGACTTTCTTGATCCGGCAGACGCCAGTACCCGCGATCTCTTTTGGAGAGCCCGAATGAAAGTAGGCTTGCCCCTCCAAAAGAAATGGGTAGCCTACCTGGCCATAGAGCCGGTGATGAAATTTGGCGGTAACCGCTTTGTCGATAATCTGCGCAATACTATCGGCGTTAAGCATAAGCTCTCTAAGACGACCCGACTGGATCTTTACTACATGTTTCGTCCGGATTATGCTAAAGCCACCTATAACAGAACCTTTCATGTGGTGGGCCTAAACCTTGATTTTAGGACATCTGCTAGTAAGAAGAAAAAGTAGGGTCGTGACCTCTTGTTTTATTTGGTAATTGCTTGCCAAAGTGTATCTACCACTTGTTTCATCTCTTCGCGGGTGCCTATGTTTAGGCGAAGCCAGGGACTATTCTCCACGAAAGACCTTGCTCCGATACTCTGCCTTGATTACAGATACGCTGCTAATGGTTTGGGATACATGGCCTAACGAGATGTTATAAAATACAAAAAATCTAGATTATTATCTACATATGAA